>CAZFKV010000039.1:0-8376 GCA_964519575.1 uncultured Candidatus Saccharibacteria bacterium
TATAAAAACTATTCAATACGAAGCAGGAAAAACAGATATTATTGAACTTAATAAAATAACCCTTTTCCTGATGCGCTTCGATTTCACGAATATTATCCACTAGTACGTATTCTTTAACACTGAAGTTATTTTCAGGCTTTTTTAGCTCATTATCTGTTGAAATAATCTGTTCAACCAGTTTTGCTGGCAGAAATTGTTTATGTATTCTAAGCGTTGCATCTGCTTTAGATTCGTCGTAAACGAGAGGAAGCGCTTCATCTCCTAGTGATTCCTCTAGAATGACACCATCCCTTGAAACAACATATTGCCTGTTTTGACTGCGTAATCTTAGGCTGGGTTGTCGTGCATTAAATTGAATAACTATTGATCTAGTAAGCATTGAATGCTTCAGCGAGATACTTTCTACATAGGGAGCTTCGGATGCAATAGTTTTTGCCAAATCTTCTTCAGAAACAAACCACCAAATTCTTCGGAATCCTTTGAAGTAATTATTGGAAACAGTTTGGGTTTGGCTGTAGGCTTTACTATTATCTGAGGGTTTTATTTCTATGCCCGTAGTAACTGCAGTCCAAAACAAAAATAATATTGCGAGCAAGCTAATTACTATGAATTTTTTCCTTGATTGGCTCTGCTTTACGGGTGTTGAAGCCTTTTTAGCTACATTTGAGCTGTTAATGCTCGAACGGACTATTCTAGCTCGGCGATTAGCTCTACGTAGCTCTAAAGCCGTCCCATCTCTATTCTGTGATTTCCTTGTGAATTTCATTAGTCTCTTTTCGAGATTGAAATTATTAAATCAGCTAACTTATTAGAGGCGTCTACCTGGGCAAGCTTGTTAATTGACTGTGCTAAAACTCTTCTGGCCTCTGGATTAAGTAAATTGATCAATTGCTCTTTAAGCGTGCTAGAGTTATTGGCTAACTTTTCTTCATCCAACACAATTCCGGCCTGCCGGCTTTCAAGCCATTTTGAATTACTTACCTGATCTGTTAAGAAGCTGTTTGGAATGAAAATCGTTGGCTTTGCTGCCGCGGCAAGCTCAGCGATTGTCGTGGCACCGGCCCTAGCGATGATTAAATCAGCGGACTTAATTGTTTCAGGATAATGATCTGATATGAAAGGATATATTTGGTAATCCTCTCCCCTATTGAAATCAGCTGTATGTTTAGTAACGTTTTCGTAATCAACAGAACCAGTAATATGAATGACCCGATAATTTTCTAAAATAAAGGCTAGATTGCTTACAATAATATTGTTTACTCGTCTTGCCCCTAAGCTCCCACAAGTAATGACAAGGGTTGGTTTGGTTGACGAGGGTAGATTTAATGTTTTGCGAGCATCCTCAGTCGTTAATCGAAAGAATTCCTGTCGCACTGGGATTCCCGTGCTATGCACCTTTGAGTTATTGCTTCCGTTATCTAGCCCTTGGGCAATTTCGGTAGCATGCTTTCTTAATACCCTACCGGCTAATCCGGGCCGTGTATCTGATTCATGCAACAGGTACGGAATTTTCAGCCATCCCGCTGCCAGTCCGATGGGAACGCTGACATAACCCCCCTTGGCAAAAATAACATCTGGTTTGCGTTTACTGATTATTCTAATTGACTGGATAATGCCGATTGCCAATCCCACCATATCAAATAGATTTAATAGATAGAATTTATATCTTGCCGGATAAGCGTACTCCCACCAGCGCCATTGGGCAAAACGTCGGATTTTGCCACTTTTAATCTTTAAAAAGATTGTATCATCAAGAAATTGTTTTCTAACTGGTTCGCTCATTCCGTCACTAACGACGATAAAGCTGTTATCCGGTGATTTTTTTGCTAATGATTGTTGTACTGCAATGAGCGGGAAAATGTGTCCCCCTGATCCGCCACCAACCATTAGAATCTTCAAATCCTACCTCGAGCACTATTAATTCTGTTATAACTATTTATATTTCGCGATAGTTGAGATTTTGGCCTTTCAGTATATCTCGACAGTTGTAGAACTACTCCAAGCGCAATCAACATTAATAGCAAGCTACTACCGCCGTAACTTAGGAACGGGAGTGTAATCCCAGTTAAAGGCAATAGACCGAGCATAGACCCAATGTTAATGACCACATGTGATGATATCCATAAAAATACCCCCCCAGCAACGAGTTTTGTCGATTGGTTTTGGCTCTGTGATGTTACCAAATATAATCGATACAAAAGCGCACTAAACAAGCCTAATACGGCTAAACTGCCAATAAAACCAAATTTTTCTGCCCAGATTGCAAAAATTGAATCATTTGCTGCTTCTGGCAAATAACCATAGACCTGAACACTGCGACCAAGCCCCAAACCTATAAAACCGCCTGAGCCAATTGCTATAAGCGCTTGATGTACGTGATAACCAGTACCTTCAACATCAGTTCCAGGATTAAGAAACGTTAACAATCTTTCTATTCGATGCGGGAATAATACTATGCTGGCTACGGCCCCAACACCCAAAGCAGTTATCATTACAAAAAACTGCCTTAGTGAAACTTCTGATAGGTAGAACATACCGACAATTATTGCTACTAGTGTCATCATAGTACCCATATCTCGTTGCAATACAACAACAATAAAGCCTAGTACAGTTAGAATTATTCCCACAGGCATAAGGGTATGATATGGGTTCTGTAATTCGTTTTCCGTTTTTTCGCCTAAGAAGAAGGCCAAATAAAAAAGGGTCGTTAGTTTTAAAAGTTCGGCTGGTTGAAATGACAGAATACCAATATCTATCCATCTAGTGGCACCATTTTGAGACACTGCAATTCCAGGAATGAATAGTAGTATTAGGCTAACAATACAGGCTAAAATCATGAGAGGAAGAAACCGCTTCCAAATATGAATCGGTATTCTTGAGGCTATAATGAAAGCAACAACACCAATTCCTATGTTCATTAACTGTTTATAGAGAAAATAATTTTCAGAATAATCCCCTAGTAGCCTATAGCTCAGCGCTGGACTAACAGCGTAGATAACAATTAATCCAAGCACCAATAGAACCCCCACAATCATGACCACTAAATAATCAGGCTTATGCTTTCTCATTATCTGAAGATTAGAAGTATTATCAGTCGGTTTGAGCGCGAGTGACTGAGCAATATAACTTATGACGTTTAGGGCGCGTGGTACGACTATTTTCGAGCCGACACTACTGTTCCTTCGAGCATTTCCGTATCGGCCATGCCTCACAATTGGCCTCCAAAGATAGCGATTAATAGTCCTGCCATCGCGGCAATTTCTCCAATCACCCAAAACCTCATGGTTACCTTTGTTTCTGGCCAACCAGCGGCTTCGAAATGATGGTGAATAGGAGCAGAACGAAATACTTTCTTTCCAAAGAACTTCTTGCTAATTATTTGGATGATAACTGATCCAGTCTCTGCTACAAACACGAAACCAATTATTGGCAGCAATAAAACGGTATCAGTTAGCATAGCTACAACCCCTAAGGCCCCACCCATTGCAAACGACCCTACATCACCCATAAAGAACCGTGCAGGGAAAATATTGAACCATGTATAGCTTGTAAGTGCTCCAGTTATAGCCAGACAGAATCCTGCAATACCATAATTGCCCTGTAAAAAGGCAATCACGGCATAGGCCGTAAATACACTTGTTAGTAATCCTCCGGCTAGACCGTCGAGGCCATCAGTAATATTGACTGAATTTGCACTTGCAATAACGACAATGACGAAAATAGGAATGAATAACCAGCCAACTTCGATGTTGGAAGTTATGAAAGGAATATCCAGAGAACTATATCCAAGTTTATAAAAGGAATATAACCCGCCTGCCAGAGAAACTATGAAAATCAAAATGAATTTAAGTTTTACTTTCAATCCAGCCGTACCACCTAACCCTTTCAGATTAATAATGTCATCCAGCAACCCTACAGCCGCTGCACCAATCATAGCTGCCACAGGAAGCCAGGTCTGTCCTCTATCCCAGTTGAAAGCCATAGTTACAGCTGTAACCGTAAATACGGTCACTAAACCTGCCATTGTTGGAATATGCCTAGCATGTTTTGCGGCATGTAGTTTGTGAAATACAGTAGCTTTCTCGCCAGTCATTGTTGTATCACGTTGCTTCTTCCACCATTTATACTTGTAGGCAAATCGAGTATAAATTGGCGTGAGTATAGTCGCCATTAGAAATGCTAATAGAGCTATCAGGGCCACATCGGTAAATCTATCCTGTATCAATGAGATTGAAATTTGTTCATCCATATTTGTATTTACTCCGTTGGCAATATGCCATAATAATCGATTAACCAATTATTCATTTCTGCAAATATCGGAACAGCTGCGGCCGAACCTACGGCACCAGCTATCTTGGGATTATCTACCCTAACTATTATTACATACCTCGGTGATTCGAGTGGTGTTATTCCAAAAACTGACCCTATTTCTCTATCATCGTAATATCCTCCATCTGACTTAGCCACTTCTGCTGTACCTGTTTTTGCTCCTATTCGGTATCCGGCTCTAGCTGCCGACCGCGCAGTTCCTTGGGTCACAACAGTCTCCATCATCGCTTTTACTTGATCGGCTGTTTTGTCTTTTATTATATTTTCGGCAACTACGACTGGTTTGTTCTTTTTTTCTATGCCCTTTTCGTTACGATAAGAGTCAATTAAGGTAGGCTTATAGTACGTTCCACTGTTGGCAATAGCACTGAGCCCAGTAGCTAATTGGATCATTGACATGCTTACACCTTGGCCAAAACTCATATTGGCGTAGTTAACGTCTGGAGCGTTCTGAGCCTTTAAGACAAAACCGGCAGATTCGCCTGTTTGCTCAATACCTGTTACTGAACCGAATCGAAATCGATCAGTGAAATATCCGTGTAGCGTTTCTTTAGCTTTGCTATTAATATCTCCCCCACCTAATTGTTCAAGAGCAAAAATTGTACCTGTGTTAGCGGATTTTGTAATCACTTCGGTCATGCTTCGCTGTTTGGTCACAACTGGACCTGTATTTTTTATCGTATAACCATCGATAATTCGCTTACTATAATCGAGATATGTTGTTTCGGGGGTAATCACTCCTTCGTTTAGGGCCGCTGACATGGTAAAGACTTTTACGACTGAACCTGGTTCATAAGCTGATGTAATGGCAGTATTTTGAAATACAGAAGCATCTTTTTGCTTTGAGTAGTCCTCTGGATTAAATGTCGGGGCGTTTGCAAGCGCAACTACTCGCCCTGTCTGAGGATCCATAACAAGAATGCTACCACTAGTTGATTTAGCAATATCCAAGCCCTTCTTTAGAAAAAACTCAGCTTGAGTTTGGATGGAACGATCAATAGTTAGAATAATATCATTACCATTTTTTGGTTGTTTAACAACGCTACCTTCTGTAGCTATCGGAATTCCCCGTACGTCAGTTGCACCATTCAATTGTCCTTTTGTGCCACCAATGCGCTTGTTCATTGCTTGCTCAATACCATATTGTCCCTGACCGTCGTTATTTACGAAGCCAAGTACATGGGCAGCCAAATCACCCTCCGGATAAACTCTTTTAGATATCTCGGTCAGACCAATGCCTTTTAGTTTTAATCCCTTAATCTTACTAGCTTGCTCAGTACTTGCCTGCCGTTCTAAAGAAACATAAGATGTTTTTCTTAAGGAGAGTAATTTGATTAATTCGTTCTTATCTCTTGATATTAGTGGTGTAAGTTGATTGGCTGTTTTTTCAACATTAGCAACTGCACTAGGATCAGCATAAATCGTATAAGCAGGCTCATTCAAAACCAAAGGTACGAGCTCTGAACCATCTTTAGCTAGTATCTCTCCCCGTTTGGCTGGTATCTCGAATTGTTTTGTCTGTTCATTCTCGGCAAGTTTTGAATATTTACTATGCTGAATGACTTGAACATAAAATAGTCTAAATACTATTAGGGCACCAACAACGCAAAAACCCCAACCGATTATTTGTAATCGACTAAGGTTTGAGAATTTATTGTTCTTGAGTTCGGATCGATTCATAAATAATCCGTCTATTGTTTATCAACGAAGCTAACTTCTCCGTCAGTATATTCCTTGGCATAATCACTGTTTCGAACTCTATCTATTGATTGTAGTCTAGCTGCTTCTACCCGTAATGACTCATTTTCTTCTATAAGAGTTTTTCGCCTTTCTTCTAGTTCACTGACTTGGTAGCCATAGGCGCTGGTTTTTGTAATTTGCGTCAAATACATTAAGCCTAGAGTGCCAACAATAAGTACTAATAGTAATGATCGGGTAATTGGACCATAGCTATTTGATGCTTCAAACCTAACTCTGTTTTGGCTGCGACGAATATTTCGTGGCGCAATATATGAGACATTTGAGCTCATTGATGTTCTCCTGTTACTTTTTTGTTTATTTTCCTGGACCGGGAGTCGGTTACCCGACTCCCGCATGCGTGTTCTTCGAATAGTTGCTGATTAAGCTTCTATTCGAACCGGTACGCGATACGTCCGGGAGCGACTTTTGACATTAATTGGCATTGTCTACTCCTTTTCTTTTTGTTTATTTCACTGCGGCGCGAAGCATCGCACTCCGTGCACGCGGATGTAAATCGTTTTTTGAGCCCTTGATCGGTTTTTTAGTTAGATTGGCTAACGTTGCTTCAAGCCCATAACTTGCTTGTTTGATAAACTGTTTGACCAGCCGATCTTCTAGACTATGGAAGCTTATGATTGCCATTCTGCCACCAGGCTTTAGTAGCTTCGGTAGTACCGTGAGAAGCAAAGACAGCTGTCCCAACTCATCATTGACCGCAATCCGCAGAGCCTGAAAGACTCGTGGAAGCGTCCCGCCTACATACCGCTTGCCTACAGTATCTTCAACGATTGCTGCGAGCTGGCTGGTACGATTAATGGGTCGGTGTGTTGTAATAGCTCTCGCGATCCGACGTGCTCGTGGCTCTTCTCCGTAGGAACGGAAAATGTGCGTAAGCTCATCTTCAGACATGGTATTTATTAGATCAGCAGCTGTGGTAGCTTGTTGCTGATCCATACGCATATCCAATGGACCCTCTCTGGCATAACTAAATCCCCTTTCGGGCATATCAAGGTGCGGTGACGACACGCCGATATCGGCGAGCACCATATCGAACTGCTTTCCCTTACGGATAAGCCCCGTTGCTGCTGTGACGAAATCTGTATGTAGTAGTTCGACATTCTCATTGTCGCCAAAGCGTTTTTTGAGTTCAGTGATAGCGTTGGCATCTCTATCAACTAGAGTTGCACTTCCGCTCTCACCGATAATGTCGAGTACCTGAGAAGCATGTCCGCCATAGCCTACTGTCAAATCTAAATATGACTGACCAGCCTTGGGCGATAGCACCTGCAATACAGATTCGAGCAGTACCGGGTGATGTTGTTTATTTTGGTGTGGTGTTTTTTGTTTTGTCATCACCAAACCTACTGTCATATCAATGACAACACGTTTGGTGATCCATTTTTCGTCAAGAGTACCGGCCCAGTAGTCAGTTTTTTGTTTTTGCGATGGTTTTTGTTTTTGTTTATTCCTTACCAGAAGGTAAGGAATGTTCATGGAGTTGTTGTGGTAGCGAATTAGAATAATTCGCATTATATTCCATGAGTTGAGTATCTCGTTTCCCATAAATGGGAGACTTGCTGAGATACTCATAAGAGTCAAGAGACTTATGTGTGAGGTGGAGTTTTGGAGTTTTCGTTTGAACTTAATCAAACAGGTACTAGGGTTTTTAATGGTGGTTACCCTCGACCACCTACTGACTACCAGATCGGTACCCTCGATGAGTAAAATTTCTTCTTACTATTTGTTAATGTGCTAATCGGTTTTTGATTAACTAAGTTATTATGCCACTGACTTGCTCATGACTCGCCAGTAATTACCAGCGCGAACTGCGACAACGTCTGCAGTGATACCCGCGTAATCCAATAGGTGTTGTTCTATCGTGATCCGCCCCTGCTTGGTATCCATTGAGCTAACGCTGCGTCCTGTTCGGAAGCGAACATTTAGATCAGCTGTCTGTTCATCGAGGATGCTTCCCTTAAGTGCGGGTTCTACTTCCTCGTTCCAGACTTTGGCAGTGTACATATGTAAGTACGAACCGAAGCCTCTTGTGAGAACGACTTCGCCACTTTCGAACTCATGACGCAAATCAGCTGGTATTGTCAGCCGATTTTTATCATCAAGTTTTCGTTCGAAATAATCCGTAATTGCCATATGCTTTGTTGTTAATTAGTACGTGGTTTTTGTTTTATGGAGGGAATCTTGTCTTCCCTTTTTACCCACTGCGACCCACTATATACCCACATATACCCACCGACAAGTATATATATAGTGGTTCTCCTGTACTTATCCACATATGTGTGGATAAGT
>CAZFKV010000040.1:0-8336 GCA_964519575.1 uncultured Candidatus Saccharibacteria bacterium
ATCGGCATTGGAAGACTGAGCTCTTGTGTGTTTGCCAGCTGAGCAATGTATCTATATAGATCAACATTTTGATCCAATGCAGCGAGTTTAAGACTAGCCAGTGAGACAGCTAGTGTGGCATTAGCCCCTAGGTTTGCTTTATGCTCACCGCCCATACTAATCAGCAAATTGTCGATTTCGGATTGAGAATATTCATAACCTACAAGTTTCGGAGCAATCTCATTTTGTATATTACTAAGGGCCTTTAAGACACCTTTACCTCTGAAATGTCGACTGTCTTCATCTCTTAGCTCCAAAGCTTCATGGCTACCCGTCGAAGCTCCGGACGGAACAGAGGCGCGTGCCATATGCCCAGCTTCTGAAGTAATATCAACTTCAACAGTTGGCAGACCCCGTGAATCTAGTATCCATCTAGAATGTAATTTTGTTATCTTCATTGTGCCTATGCTTTTGCTATAATACTCTACTAATGGCTTACATTACTATCTATGATACGACCAAATCAGACAAGTCTCAGCTAACTGAGTTGCTTCCTGATCACAAAATTCAGTTTATTAAAGAAACAATAAATGAGAATAACTTGGATCCTAAAACAGAGGTGCTATCAATCTTCGTGAGTAGCGAAGTAACAGAAAATATAATTAATAAACTTCCAAACTTAAAATTTATTGCTTGTCGCTCGACTGGGTTCAACAACATTGATTTAGAAGCAACCAGTAAGCATAAGGTAGTGGTCGCTAATGTACCAAGCTATGGTGACGAAACGGTTGCAGAGTATGCCTTCGGATTATTGTTAGCGCTGACACGCAAGATAATTCCAGCGCATCAAGCGGTTCAGGCAGGGCGGGTTGCTTTACCATCTCTAATGGGCTCTGATTTGCATGGCAAAACTCTAGGTATTATCGGAGCCGGTAGGATTGGGCGAATTGCCGCCCGAATCGGGGTAGGCTTTGGGATGAAAGTACTGGCCTATGATTTGTTCCAAGATGAAGCCGCGGCTGAAAGTATTGGATTTGACTATACTAGCTTTGAAAAAATCATCACTGATTGCGATGTCATTAGTTTGCATGCTCCGTATACCGGAGATAACTACCATCTAATCGATGCAAAAGCGTTCAATAAGATGAAAAAGAACGCCATAATTATCAATACCGCCCGCGGTGAACTAATTGATACCGAAGCTCTAGTCCAAGCCCTAACTAAGAATAAAATTGCAGGTGCTGCATTGGACGTTATCGAAGGTGAAAAGCTATTGGATGTTAATGAAGAAGTGCTCTTCCTGCGTAATCCGTCTTTTAGCAAAGAGAGTCTGCATCTTAACTTAGCTTTATCGGTTTTAGCACATCTCCCAAATGTTGTTATTTCACCGCATAATGCCTTTAACACCGGCGAAGCAATCCTTAGAATTAACACCACCACAGCTGATAATATTACTGCCTACGAAAAGGGCAGACCCATCAATGTTATTCATAAGCCGAAAACATCGATTGGAAAATTAATAATCGCCAGGCATGGCGAAAGTGAGTGGAATGCTAAAGGGTTATGGACTGGAACCAGAGATTCACACTTGACGGAAAAAGGCTTTAAGCAAGCCGCCAAAATGGGACAGGCATTGGCATCATATAAAATCGATTACGCCTTTTGTTCCAACCAAATTCGCGCTCTTGAGACTATGGAGAACATCTTTAGCGCCTCCCAGCATTTTGAAATACCATATGAACGTAGCGATGCTTTAAACGAGAGAGATTATGGCGATTATACGGGTAAAAACAAATTACAAATGAAAGAATTCTTAGGTGATAAAGCATACAAGCAATTGCGTCGCGGCTGGAATTACCCTGTGCCAAACGGAGAGACATTGAAAGATGTATATGCTCGGGTAGAGCCTTACTATCTTCGTCACATATTGCCAGTACTAAAAAGTGGTAAAAATGTCTTAATTGTGTCTCATGGCAACGCTATTAGGTCTTTAATGAAGTACGTGGAATCCTTATCTAATAAGGAAATTGCCGATGTTGAAATGCTTTTTGATGTCATCGCTACCTATACGGTTAACGAAAAAGGTAAGAGCCTAAGTCGCGAAGACATCGATATTTCAACCGATAAGAAATGAACAGCGCAGGCAAATCCTCAATTCCTCTATTAAAAACTATTAGATCATACAAATTATCTTGGTTTAAGTCTGACTTAATTGCCGGGCTCACCGTCGCCTCGATTGCAATACCTCAATCAATGGCCTATGCAAAACTGGCCGGAATACCGTTAATTAATGGTTTGTATACAGCAATTTTTGCCATGATTGTCTTTGCATTTTTTACTACCACAAAACATGTGATTGCTGGACCTGATGCAGCGACGGCAGCCCTTACTGGTGCAACAATTATCCCTCTAGCGGGCAATGCTAGCCAAAACTCTGGCACCGCCTCAATGTTAGCCATAATTATTGGAATTGGCTGCGTATTAGCAGTCAGAGCAAAATTATCTTTCATTGCAGATTTCCTTTCTCGGCCAATTCTAGTTGGCTATATGGCAGGGCTGGCTATCTCAGTAATAACATCCCAATTATTTAATGTATTTGGGTTTTTAGCGCCAAAAGGAAGCACTTTCATAACAACGATAACATATATTATTTTTAACCTTGGAAGCACCCATCTGTTAACGCTTGCACTCAGCTTAGTATTACTAATTTCTGGAATTTTTATGATGAAATTCCTACCAAAAATCCCAAGTAGTTTAGTCCTGCTAGTTGCCTCGATTGCTATTTCAATAATCTTTGATTTTGACGTTAGAGGGGTCGCTACGGTCGGTCCGCTGTCATTTAGTTTAGTATTACCATCGTTGCCTGATGTCAGTTTCTATCAGGTTCAGAACTTAGTAGTCCCAGCTATCGCAATTATGATTGTGGCTTATGCGAACACAATCGCTACCGCTCGATCTTTTGCTGCCAAAGAGCAAGCTCACATAACAGACACTCAGGAGTTTACGGGTTTAGGTTACGCAAATATTGCCAGCGGTATTTTTACCGGTATGCCAATAGCTACCAGTGGAGCTCGGACAGCGATCAATCAGCAATCCAAGGCCAAAACTCAAATTGCACAGATTATTGGTGCAATACTAATCGGATTGATTCTCTGGCTATTAGCTCCGTTGTTGCAATTCCTACCCCTATCTGCATTAGCAGTTATCGTAATTCTTGCTGTTTGGAGTCTAATAGATTTCAAAGACATCTCCGATATTAAAGAATCATGGAGCTCAGAAGCATTACTTGCCATCTTAACCATAATTGGTGTGACTTTATTGGGTGTACTTCAGGGTCTGATATTGGCAGTCTTCTTGGCTGTTCTTAATCTTATCCGCAAGACAGCCTTTCCCGGTGATACAATTCTTGGCGTAACAAAATATGGCTCGTTTCATGACATGAGCCGACCACCCCACACCGAAGCGATTCCTGGAATAATATTGTATCGATTCGATGCTCCTCTATACTTCGCCAACGCCGGATTATTTCGATCTAGAGTAATTGAACTAATCAATACTTCAGATAGCCCGGTCAAATGGTTTCTTTGGAATGCAGAAAATGCCACATCGCTCGATTCAACTGCTGCAGCAATGTTGATAAATCTGATTGAAGAGTTAAAAACAATGAACATTACGTTTGCTGTCGCTCGCATGAGAGGACCGATTCGTTCAACAATATGGCATAGCCATGTATTGTCGAGGACTTATCAGTCAACTCCTCACTTTAATAGTATGAAAAAAGCCTTAGCCACCTTCAAAGAAGAACAACATGAATCTAAGCTTAAGAAACTTGGCAAGCGAGTCGTCGGTACCTAGTATGTTAAATTTGCCAAAATACTAGTTAAGAATAAACATTAGAGTTAAAATAATTATTAATGAAAGCTCTCATAAAAAAACCGACTACCTGGCTAGCTATCCAGATTTTAGCGTTAATCGGTGGAAATTATGTTGGTTGGTCAACAATATTTGGAGAAGTCCAGTCGTTTTGTGATCAAGAGGGTAAAGGTCTTTCTAGTCTACTGATAATCGAAGGAACCTATTCCTCTAATCCCTTACTGTCGCCATGTTTTTGGGGATCGATTGCTTTCTTATTTGCTTTAATTTGGAGTCTATCAATTGCCTTTAGTAAAAATCCTAAAAAGACGAAATCTTCTGCACGACACCTATCGTGGCTACTAATCGGTGGAACAGTATTTGCTTTTGCTAATAATTTGCCGATTTTTTATAGATTCTTTACCAGCCCAATAGGAGAAGCAGTTTCTTGTAGCGGTAACCTAGATAGAAATCCTCTATTAACACGCTGTTTCTTGGGCTTTTCGGCTTTTTTAATTGCGACAATTAGCGCCTTATTGTATCGGCGCACCGTCAGAAAATAGATTAATTAGAGTCATTTAAAAACTTCTTGGCTAAGGGTTGGTTGCATTAACAAATTACTAATTTAAGAATTTCAAGTCAGCTTAAATTTATGCTTGTAAATCAGACAAGACATAGGTACTATTGACATAAGCATCATCTCTTATGAGTTGTTCAAGAGATGTAATGGGGGAGAGATAAACATGAATCTGGGAAAAACAGTTCTGATTGTTGAGGACGAAAATAGCCTAGCCGAACCGTTAATTATTAAGCTCAAGAAGGCAGGTTATAAGGTCTTTCGAGGTAAGAATGGCAAAGAAGGCCTAGATTTATTTAGCAAAAACCATCCTGATATCATTTTACTAGATCTTATAATGCCAGTAATGGATGGGGCTCAG
Source organism: uncultured Candidatus Saccharibacteria bacterium (assembly GCA_964519575.1). Classification (GTDB taxonomy): domain Bacteria; phylum Patescibacteriota; class Saccharimonadia; order Saccharimonadales; family JAGPDM01; genus CAZFKV01. Next base: position 4,770 of record CAZFKV010000040.1, read on the forward strand.
ATGCTAAAAGAACTATTCAAAGACCCTAAGGCTAAGGCAACTAAGATCATTATCTTAAGCAACATTAGTGATGTCGAAACAGCCAGTAAGGTTGCCGGTCTTGGTGTAATGGATTATATCGTCAAATCTGATTGGAAACTGAACGACATTGTCAGCCGAGTAACCACTAAACTAAGGGAATAGTCGATTGTCACAAAAATTACCTTCCAAGTCTGACCTTTTTAGCACGCTAGATGCTGTAGAAGAGTCACCTGATTATTCTAAGGCAGTTGGATCCTTAATGCTGGAGAACTCAAAAACATCCTCCAAACTGAAAAGATGGACAATATTATTTCTTATTATTCAAATATTGCTTGCCGCTCTAGCCGCAGCTGCTCTTTACTCACTCTACTCAGGTTACAAGAATTCAAAGGTTGTTTCCGAGCTTAAAGCAGACCCACTGGGGGCAATTCAAGTAGAATCTGGCGACATAGCAACTAATGCAATTGACTTTGATCAACTAAGCTCAGCATTAAGAGGCCGGATTGTAGATATAAACGGAACAGTTAAAAACCTCCAAAGTCAGGTTGTCTCAATCAATAATACGATAGAAGATCAGACACCGGATGCCGGAGGTACAGTCACATCAGTAAATACTGGTTCTGGACTCTCCGGAGGACCAATAACAGGATCAGGCATTATTGCAGTAGAAGCTCCAATCTGTACAACTAATGAACGACTTAGTTGGAACGGATCAGCTTTCCAGTGTGTGGCTGTTTTAGGTACAGGAATCGCTGATGCCAACACTTTCTTTGCCGGACCAGACGCAGTAAGCGGTGCACCAAGCTACCGAACTATAGTTGCCGGTGACCTTTCAGGAGCACTATCATCAACTGGACCAATTGATTACGATTCGGTTACAGGTGATATCAGTTGTTCTACTTGTCTAACCTCCGTTGGGACGGCTTTTGTGGCGTCAGCAGATTCAGGTTCAGATCAACCTCTAAACATTGGAGATACGCTAAGTTTATTAGGCGGTAATGGGATAAATACTGTGGCATCAACTGGTAATGAGGTAACTTTTAATCTAACTGATACCGGAATAACTCCTGCCACTTATGGTTCGGCTAGTTCTGTGCCAACGTTTACCGTGGATAGTAAAGGCCGCTTAACTTCGGCAAGCTCTACAGCCATAGCAATTAATGCCAGCGCCATAACCTCGGGTACTCTATCCGTGACTCGTGGTGGTACCGGCGTAGACGGCTCAGGAGCCAGTAACGGTCAACTTCTAATCGGTAACGGTAGTGGATACAGTCTGGCGACTCTAACAGGAGCTGGCCCAGTTGGTATCACCAACTCGGCTGGTGGAATATCAATAGATTGTGCAACCTGTGTTACTACATCTGGCAACGGCAACATCACTAGCTCTGGTGGAGACATTACTCTAGGTGGTACAACCACTGGCCGACTCATTGGCTCTGGCAATGTTAACTATGATCTATCTACTACAGGAGTAGTAGGTGCCACCTACGGTTCGGCTAGCCAAGTAGCCACCTTTACCGTAGACAGTAAAGGACGATTGACAGGGGCTAGTAATACCTCGATCGCTATCAACGCTAGTGCAATTACTGCAGGTACTCTTTCGGCTCTACGAGGCGGTACCGGTGTTGATGGCTCAACTGCATCTAACGGCCAACTGCTAATTGGTAACGGCAGTGGGTACAGCCTGGGGACTGTTGCTTCTACTGGCCCTATTGGTATAACCAACTCTGCTGGTGGGATAAGTGTCGGCTGTTCTACTTGTCTCACTACTGGCACTACATTATTTACAGCTGCCGGCGATCTCGGTGTTAATCAGAGTGTTGCATCTGGTCAGACAGTAACCTTTGTCGGTGGAGTTGGCCTTACCACAACTGGTTCTGCAACACGTAATATTACAGTTGATCTGGACAATACAGCAGTTACAGCTGCAAGCTACGGAACAGCTAGCTCGGTTGGCACCTTCACAGTAGATGCTCAAGGACGTCTTACCGCTGCCAGTAACACTGCAATTGCTCTAAATGCTAGCGCCATAACTTCTGGTACATTATCAGTAACCCGTGGTGGTACCGGATTAGATGGTTCGGGCGCAACTAATGGTCAACTATTAATCGGTAACGGTAGTGGATACAGTTTGGCGACTCTAACAGGAGCTGGCCCAGTTGGTATCACCAACTCGGCTGGTGGAATATCAATAGATTGTGCAACCTGTGTTACTACATCTGGCAACGGCAACATCACTAGCTCTGGTGGAGACATTACTCTAGGTGGTACAACCACTGGCCGACTCATTGGCTCTGGCAATGTTGACTACGAACTCTCTACTACTGGCGTAGTTGGAGCAACCTATGGTTCTGCTAGCCAAGTAGCCACCTTCACCGTCGATAGTAAAGGACGATTGACTGGGGCTGGGAGTACGACTATCAGCGGGCTTACGAGTTCTAATTTGTCGGGTACCGCAGGAATTACTAATGCTCAATTACAAAATAGTGCTCTCACCATTAGCTCTGGCAATGGATTAAGTGGCGGTGGCTCGATTTCTCTAGGAGGCAGTAGTAGTTTGGCTATAAGTGCGCCGACTTGTTTGACAGCTGAGCGGTTGAGTTGGAATGGCTCGGCATTTATTTGTTCTGCAGTTGCTGGCACAGGACCAGAGGCTGCTAACACATTCTTTGCTGGGCCAACATCTGGAGGTGCTGCAGCACCCGCTTTTCGCGGTATTGTTACCGCTGATTTGGGCACAGGCACTGCTAATGACCAATCATTTCTTCGTGGAGACCAGACATGGTTTCAGTTATTAGATGCTGGTGGCAAAATTGATCCAAGCTTATTACCATCCAGTGGCCTAAACTTGCAAGGTTCTTGGGATGCAAATACAAATTCACCTACGTTAGCTGATGGTGGTACGGGTGGTGTACAAGGTGATTTTTATATCGTTAATACGGCCGGTACAACGTCTGTCGATGGAACTAGTACATGGAATATAGGGGACTGGATTCTTCACAACGGTACCACCTGGGAGCGAATTTCAAACACCAACGCAGTCAGTAGTGTTAACGGTAGTACAGGAGCGGTAGTGCTTGATACGGATGACGTTAGCGAAGGTGCTGGCAATCTGTATTTTACGAACGCCAGAGCCCGCGGAGCCATAAGTGGAACAGGGCCGATTAGTTATAATTCTGGCACCGGAGTAATTGATTGTCCTACCTGTGTTATTACATCCGGTAACGGTAATATTGTAGTGGGTACTGGGGCATCAATTTCGGGTACTCTTACCGGTCGTCTTATAGGTGCTGGCAATGTTACGTTTGGTGTTTCTAGCGATGTACCAACTTCGGTTGTTAATGACACTAATGTTACTGGTTCGATATCGGCAAATGCATTGACGCTGGGATGGACTGGTCAACTCTCAGCTGACCGTGGTGGTACCGGCGTAGACGGCTCAGGAGCCAGTAACGGTCAACTTCTAATCGGTAACGGTAGTGGATACAGTCTGGCGACTCTAACAGGAGCTGGCCCAGTTGGTATCACCAACTCGGCTGGTGGAAT
>CAZFKV010000041.1:0-8290 GCA_964519575.1 uncultured Candidatus Saccharibacteria bacterium
TTGGATATAAGAAGATTAAAATTCAAAGAAAAGTGATGAGCAAGAGATACCTATAGGAATCCTTTCTACTAGGAATACCACTAGCAGGTCTGGGTGTTACTTTTGTGCTCGGCATCATTGCGACTGGGAGTACCTCACTGATGATGGGTGCAATGAGCTATCGGGCGGTGACGATGTTTATCCTGGCATGGCTACTACTTAAAGAACGTCAGAAAACTATTCAAAAACTAATTGGGTCGGCGCTTGCCACAATCGGGCTCTACCTTGTCCTAGTAATGTAGAAATAAAATGAAGATAACTGATATTAAACAACAAGTACGGCAGCAATCGCGCTTTTCGGTTTTTGTGGGAGGTAAGTACGCTTTTAGCTTAAGCGATTCACAAATCCGTCTTTCTGGTCTTGCGGTGGGACAGGAAATAACAGAAGAAGACCTGGTGAAATGGAAACTGGAGTCAAACGAAGGTAAGGTCTTTGATCGAACCCTCCGTTGGCTAGCGATTCGCGCACGGAGTGAATGGGAGGTTTCTGACTATCTGAAGCGCAAAGAAGTTAATGATGATTTAGCTCAGAAAATAATCAACCAAATAAAAGATTTTGGTTATATTAATGACAAATCATTTGCTGAAAGCTGGGTGCGTAATCGACGACTACTCAAATCAGTCAGCGTAAAGCGATTGCGTCAAGAGCTATACCAGAAACGTGTTCCAACAGATGTAGTGGACGAAGTAATAGCAGAAGACGAAGCAGATGATCTCGGTGTGCTCGATGAACTGATTGAAAAGAAGCAGCACCAAGCCCGCTATCAAGATGATCAAAAGCTAATTGCCTACCTAGCCCGGCAGGGCTTTCACTATGGCGACATCAAGGAAGCCCTAAGTCGTAGGGGTAGTAGCTAGAGTTGGTTTGGCGATCCTAATTTTTTCGGTGCCATCTTTGACAACGATTGCCCTGTCATTTGTGGCCACAACCTGATCACGATCAACAATCAACTTGCCCCCCGATAACCCAAGAAACGAAGACCTTGCGACATGAATTTTGCGAATAATTAGGTCTTCATCATTAACTATATAATTCTCCGCCTTCCCAAGTCCGTGTTTACTCTCGGTAATAATTTTCTTACCTTCAATCACATAATTGATCCGAATAATATCTTTAAGTCTAATCAAATCTTCAGCCGGTCTAATTTCATCGCCATTATCAATGACAATGCGATTTCCAGTAATATCTCTGATGTCTTGTGCTAGTAAAACAGCCGGAGCAGGAACATCAGGTGTGTTACAAAAAAAGCCAGCAATCGTGAGGTTATGAGGGTTGATTATTGGCGTCAGGGCATAGCCAATTGGGTATCCGACTTGAAGACTCATGATGACTAGGTTCTTTAGGCTGGATCCGATTCGTAACATATCCACACCATTGTAGCTCAAACAACTTGGCAAGCGAAGATGCTAGTGGTTATTATGGGCTCGAGATGTTTAAAAAAATTATCATTGTAGTGGCAGTTATTGTCCTATTTCCGTTAGCGACCAGTGCTTCTGACAATTTTTCACTGCTTATTACAGAAGTTCAAACAGGTTCAGCCACGAACGCCAATGAAGAATTTATTGAAATTGCTAACCCTACAGACGAACTAGTTTCGGTAACTGGATGGATGCTCCAATATAAGCCAGCTACTTCAGGCGATTGGCAAACCAAACTAACCCTAAATGGCAACATCCAGCCACGTGGGCTTTTTCTCGCCACTAGTAAAGGCTATCTATCCGACATTGCATCCCAAGAGAAAGATAGTTCATTTGCAGTTGCCGCAACTGGCGGGCATCTTCGCTTAGTAGAACCGGCCAACAGCCTAAACGCTGAGAAAGTTCATGATCTATTGGGTTGGGGGACAGCTAATGCCTCGGAAACATCCAGCGCGACTGCCTCAAGTGGCGGACAAAGCATGAAACGGAAAGTCGATGAAGATGGGTTATTTATCGACACCAACAACAACTGGAATGATTTTTTCGTTAGTAGTACACCAACGCCAAAATCTAGTAATCCTATCGAGTCGGTAGAGCCTGAACCTGAACCCCCTGAACTCCCTGATGTCTACTTACCTTTAGATATTACCGAACTGTTTCCAGATCCAGCTAGTCCTCAAACTGATGATAATGACGAGTTCGTCGAGGTCTATAATCCAAATAGTGAACCCGTAAGCACTAAAGGTTATTACCTAAAAATTGGCACATCCTTTAGTTCGACTGTACCACTTCCCGAAATTACGATTCCAAGCGGTGAATACTATGCTTTTACTAGTGCAGATACCAATCTTTCGTTAACCAATTCTGGGAGTAATGCGCAATTACTAGATCCAAATAATGCAATACTTAGTACTTCACAAGAATATTCAAATGCGCTATCTGGGATTAGCTGGTCACTTATCGAGGGGGCTTGGCAATGGTCTACAAGCCCAACACCAAACGCAGAAAATATTCTCAGTAAACTCGTTGACGATGATGGTTCGGTTGTCGCTGATAGCGAAGATCTCACTCCTTGTCGTCCAGATCAGTACCGGAATCCCGAGACCAATCGCTGTAAACTGAAAGAATCTGACGATACAACACTCAAACCATGTGAATCTAATCAGATAAGGAATCCTGAAACTAATCGCTGCAAAAATATAAGCTCTTCGGATAAAAGTCTGCAAGCTTGCGGTCCAGACCAGTACCGAAACCCCGAGACCAATCGCTGTAAGAAATTAGCAGCCATTGGTGCCTTGAAGCAATGTAGTGAAGGTCAAGTTAGGAATCCAGATACAAATCGATGTCGTAAGGATACATCTGTTAAACCAAGCGATGCAGCTGCTGTTTTATCAACCAAAGATGTCATAAAAAACTTACCTTTAATTGCAGTCATCGGTGGTGGTGCGTTAATGTATGCAATATATGAGTTTCGATACGATTTTAGAAATATATTCCAAAAAGCCCGAGGATACCTTGGCTTTAGGCAAGGCTCTGGGCGCGACCCTTAGTGGTGGAGAAGTCATAGAGCTGATTGGCGATCTTGGGGCCGGCAAGACACTGCTGGTTCATGGGATTGCTGAAGGCATCAACTCAGATGATGTAGTGCAAAGTCCAAGCTTTACTATTTCCCGTATATATCAAGGGGATGGTATCGAACTCCATCATTATGATTTTTATCGCCTCGGCGAAGATCCAGGCATACTGCGCGCAGAGCTGGCTGAGAGCCTTGAGGATTCACAGGTTGCGGTCGTGACTGAGTGGGCTAACTCAGTCGAAGATGTACTACCACAGGACAAGCTTACAATTACCATCACATATCAGGATGAAGAAAATGTTCGTTTGCTTACTCTCAAAGCGACTGGTGAAAAATCAGCAAGTATCATCACGGGGGTGTCATGATACTTACTATTCGAACTGACAATCCAGAAGCCGAGGTCGGCCTTTTCAAATCAGATGGCACTGAGGTTTCCTACAAAAAATGGCAAGCTCATCGAGAGCTTGAAGCGACATTGTTAGCAAGTATTGAGCAGCTACTCAATGAAGCCGATGCTGAGAAAACAGTTCTAACTGGAGTTGTTGTCTATGCAGGACCGGGTAGCTTCACTGGACTTAGGATCGGATTTACGGTAGCAAATACATTATCTGCAGGTCTTGGAATTGGAAATGTGAAATCAGGCGGACCAGACTGGGTTAAGAATGGCATATCATTGCTAAGCTCAGTCAAGACTCCGCAAATTCTATTACCTGATTATGGAGGCCAGGCCAACATAACTAAACCTAAGAAATAGTGATAATTCCATTTAAAAAATACATCTACTCTTCAATCTACTAGACCAAATAAAATACTCTATTAGATAAGAGCAAGTTGGCAAGTAGTTATTGTGAGCGTATGCTATGTCTATACGACTTGTGACAAGTCGTGTGTATAGAACTATTAAATTTGAAACTGATGTAACTCGGATCGCACCTCTAGTAGACACGTTCGAATAAGCTCCCTACCAGTGAGCTATCAACGCATCGACAGACTAGATCACGCAGAAGCATCACTTCGAGAGGAGACACAATGGAACTTATTGCCATTGTTGCTGCGATTGTCGGCCTTGCCGGTGGTTATGGAGTGGCAACAGGAATTAGCAAAAAGAAAAGCGGTGATGTTGATGCCAAGGTTGATGAAAAAATAGCCAAAGCCAAGAAAGAAGCCGATCAATTAGTAGCTGAGGCCAAAAAGGAAGCTGGGCAACTCGCTGATGAAGCGCGGGCCGAAGAAAAGAATTTGAGAAGGGAAATAATAGAGACCGAAAAGCGTCTGGCAAAAAGAGAGGAATCACTGGACTCCAAACTTGAGGATATCGACAAACGCAAAGACAATCTAATCAAGCAAGAAAAAGAGATCGAAGATCTCAAAGTGCAGATTCACGAGATTAAAGACAAGCAAATGGCAAATCTCGAGAAGATAGCCAAATTAAAGAAAGAAGATGCTGTCGACAAGCTGATGCAAGCGACGGAGCGTGATATTAAAGCCGATCTCAAAGGTCTAATTGCCAAACTCCAAGAGGATGCCAAAGAGCATGCCGAGGATGATGCTCGTGTTTTGTTGGTTGATGCCATGGAGAGATTAGCTAGCGAAGTAACAGCCGAACGCACAGTAACAGCACTGCCTATGCCCGAAGATATGAAGGGAAGGATTATCGGCAAAGAAGGTCGTAACATTCAGACCATACAAAGGTTAACTGGTGTTGATGTGTTGGTTGATGAAAGTCCGGGCATGGTTGTCCTAAGTTGTTTTGATCCAATCCGTCGACAAGTAGCTCGCATAGTCATGGAAAAGTTAATTAAAGACGGAAGAGTACATCCCGGTCGAATCGAAGAGGTTGTCGAAAAGGCCAGTGCTGAACTGGACAAAGAGATAGACAAAGCAGCCGAAGACGCAATGCGCGAAGTTGGCGTGCCGAGTCTGCCGAAGGAAATGAAGCGCTTGCTTGGTGAGCTTAAATTCCGAACTAGCTTTGGTCAGAATGTATTGAAGCACTCAACCGAGATGGCGCATCTTGCCGGTATGTTGGCGGGTGAGCTGGGTGCTGATGTGCAGATTACCAAGACAGCTGCTCTACTGCACGACATAGGTAAAGCCGTAACCCATAAAATTGAAGGCAAGCATCATCATATTGGTGCGGATTTGGCACAGAAGGCTGGCATGAAAGCCGAAATAGTCCATGCAATTAATGCCCACCACGACGACATCGAAGCGACCACTCCCGAAGCGATGATTGTTAGAGTAGTAGATGCCATTAGCGCCTCACGACCTGGTGCTCGAAATGTCAGTGCTGATGATTTCGTGAAGAGGATGCAAGACCTAGAGAATGTGGCCAATACCTTTCCAGGTATCGAAAAGAGCTTCGCAATTAGCGCTGGTCGGGAGATTAGAGTATTTGTGAAGCCAGAGAGTATTGATGACTTGGCTTCAATTAAGCTGGCTCGTGATGTGGCTAATAAAATAGAAGCCACGCTGAGTTATCCGGGCACGATCAAAGTAAATGTTATCCGCGAGACCAGAGCAATAGAATACGCCAAGTAATATCGAATCAGTTTTCGATCAATTTATTTTAGCTATTTCTTATTGCTTGAGTAACTAGTGTTCGTGAGTTCTTGTAGTAACTATAAACGAGTGCGAAACTAACAATGCCAAGTGTTGCACTGATAGTTTCTGCTGGTCCAGTTGTCGGCAAAGGCTCATCATCTACATCTTCTTGATTAATCTCAGGCACGACAACAGGCTCTGATGCCGGTGCTGGAGTTTCAGTTGCTGGGGCTGTAGTTGGAGCTGCAGCTGCAGTTGGAATCGGTTCTGGTTCTTCCGCAGGCGGATCTTCACTGGGGGTAACATTTACACCGCTGATAATTTTTACGGTTTGGTCGGTCACTGCATTATCACCATCGTCAGATTGTCCAAATGCAGTCGCAGGTATAGAAATAAGTAGTGTCAATGCAACTAAAATACCAAACATAATGTATAGATGCTTTAAGTTAGGTAGATATGTTCGATAAACTTCTATCTGTGAATACATTGCAGACTCCTTAGTAATTATTAACACTAGCACAAAGGTATGAAAAAGTCAAGTAGTTTTAGAATATATTTTATAATGGAAGAAGTACTAGTATTAGGCAGTTTTGTTTCAGGTCTCGGGCTAACAGCGACTCTTCCCTTTGCTTTTTTGAAAGCAACATCTAATTATCAGCGAATAATTCTCGCTACACTCTGTGTTGGGATCGTAGTAGTAGCTCAGTTTATGTGGAATAGCGGCACGATTGCTGATGAAACAGGGGTTAGTTGCTGTCGCACGATACCACCGTTTTACGACTGGGGCTGGCATATTTTGCTAGCTCTATTGGTGCCTACGTTGCTATTCCAAGTTTATTTGATAACTCGGCGCAAATAAGCATCTTAATTGATTACTTCTTGATACTAAATACTTTATACTGAATACTATTGTCTTACGGGGATTGGCGCAGTTGGCTAGCGCGCGCGGTTTGGGACCGTGAGGTCGCCGGTTCGAGTCCGGCATCCCCGACCAAGTAAAAACAGACTGACCGATAAGGTTAGTCTGTTTTTACTTGACTGCGCGAAGTCATAGTTCGAACCGCTGGTTCGCAAGGAAGGAGAATCGTCGAACTTGTTCGTAAGACCTGTTTGCCGAAAGGCAGGCTCGGACTGACGGAATAGCGAGGAACTAGCGTCGTCCGGCAAAGCCAGTATTTTCTTGGCGACTGAGTGGAGAAGCGGAGTGAAACGGAGCGTAGTTCGGCTTGTCCTCCGTAACTTTACGTGCAAGAGGGCATCCCTGACAGCGAGCACTAGCCTCTCAAGTGATATCCGTTTACAATAAGCACTAATATGTTTGTCTTCTATATGTTGGGCTGGTGGTATGGTGCGGGTTGGAAAAACCAAATTGCTCTTGTTGGAAAACGAGTTAAAAACGTTGGCAAGGCATTTTCAGGAGGGGCATTACTACGAACCTTGTTCAGTCCGTGGAAACAAATAGTTAGCGGAACAGACCGTGACGCTGCTCTTGGGGATAAGATGCGCGCTGTTCTCGATAACATAATCAGTCGATTCGTAGGATTCATGGTGCGATCCTTCACTCTATTGGCTGCGACAGTAATGATTATCGTTACTCTGCTTGTTGGACTGGTATTAGTTATCTCTTGGCCACTTGTGCCGTTTATCCCAATTGGTCTTCTAATCGGGTGGGTTATTTTATGAATGATGAAGTAATCTTTGACCCGAAGAAACCGCGCGCAAGGCAAGCAAGGTTTGCAAAGCTTCTGGAGTCTGATCTGTTAGGTAAGGTTCTATCTTTTGTTTCCGTGTTATTAGTAGTGTCTGGCGTGTTTCTATACGCCGTGGGTTTGAAATATGGATTGCTAGTCATGGCACCGGCTTTTTGGATAGCCATGATTATTACATGGGAGCAATTGCATCTTCGAAAATTGCCGATTGTCGAGAACAGTCAACATCCAGAAGATTTACTAGAGTGGCGAATTTTAGCTCAAATTACTAAGCCTCAAGTCACTGGCAAGGAGCTGTGGAATATGCTTCGTAATCATAATCAAGTTAAGTTCTTCCAAATGAGATTTGGAATTCCGTTCGAGTTTCTTGAGCATATGTATTCTTTTGCAGCTGTCGATATGAAAGCTGTTTGGACGCAATCATTGGAGTATAGAATTAGGGCAGGATCAACTCCGCTTAATGCAGCCAGTGTCTTCGTGGCGCTGCTAAAAAATACACCAGGTCACCAAGAACTTCTCGATAGTCAAAAACTTACAATTGAAGAACTTGAAAGCGGTGTTGAATGGGTTGCACACATAAAGCGCACTCTATGGGCATACAACAACAGAACTTCTGGTGGCGGAATTGCCAGAGATTGGGGATTTGGGTATACGCCAATTTTGAATAGGGTAGGCCACAATGTATCACTGGAAGTACAAGCGGGTGGCTTCTTGTATCGCGACATCAAATCACACGCTGAACTAGTGAATAGGATGATCCAAGTACTTAGCCAAGCCGGCAATAGCAACATCGCCATGGTTGGCGAGACTGGTGTTGGCAAAACCACTGCTGTTTATGCAGTAGCCAATAAGCTTGCGTCGGGCGACGAACCTAATCTTCAATACCATCAGATATTTGAACTCAATGCGGCAACCTTACTGGCTCAAGCCAGAGAGAGGGGTCAGTTGGAGCAGTTAATGCTACAAGTAGTTGGCGAAGCAAATCATGCTCGCAATATCATTC
>CAZFKV010000042.1:0-1654 GCA_964519575.1 uncultured Candidatus Saccharibacteria bacterium
CTCCGGCAGCCTTCATCGGGGTTGAAGGTAAGGGAATAATTTCATTCGGTTCAGGTCAACCTGATTTGCCTCCACCAGCGCAGATATTTGAGAATCTGCAGGCGCATAGGTTGTTTAAGTACGGACTGATTCAGGGTGAACTATCTCTGCGCCAAAAACTAGCTAGCGAATACCCCAATGCCAGTTCTGATGATTTTGTCATCACCAATGGTGCTTCTGAAGCACTAGATTTGGTATTTAGAACCATTAGACAGAAGTACGGGAGAGTCAAAGTACTGGTATGTCGACCATACTATTATTCTTATCCTGAGTTGATTAAACTAGCAGGTTTAACTCCTGTCTACACAGATCTCGAAAATGGGCATATAAACTTAGACGATTTCAAAAAGAAAGTAGAAGATGTAAAAGTCGTACTTATTAATTCTCCATCAAACCCAACTGGTCGCGTTGAGGTAATGTCGACACTTAAAGCAATTGAAAAGCTAACCTCTGAGCTTGGCGTTTATGTAGTATCCGATGAAGTTTATAAAGACCTAATCTATGTTCGTCAGAATTACCCGATCAAAGGCAACCATGTGATTACCATTAATTCATTTTCCAAGACATATTCAATGTGCGGGGTCCGTATTGGATATCTTTACGCGCGTGACCCGGAGATTACTCAAGGTGTAATTGATATCAAAACTCACAGCTCGATGAACACCAACATACTTGGTCAGGAGATGGCGCTGCGCGCTATGAAGATTCCACCCAGTCATGTAATCGAGCAGACGGCCGTTTGGGAAAAACGCCGAGATTTCATATATGACGAATTAGTAGCAATCGGCTTCAATTTGTGGAAACCAGAAGGAGCATTCTACGTATTTCCCAAAATTAAGCATGCTAATAGAGTAGTCAATGAGCTCTTTTATGAACACAACATTATTGTTTATGATGGTGCTTGGTTCGGTGCACCAGACCGTATCAGGTTATCGTATGCTCTGGAAAGACCGAAGATCAAACAAGGCCTAGACCGTATTAAACTGTACCTAGAAGACAAACGAGATTGGTTGAAATAAGCTTTTCCAGAATAATGTAGGTAAGCACAAACAAAATAGTGTAGAATTATTAATAGAACAGCACACCACGGTCCCTGCTGATTCTTTTACAAAGATTGCACACTCCGGTCCCTGCACATCTTATTCATACATTGTTTATCGTTTATAAAAATCGATAGGCTCCAGTTATCAGGTAATACTGATTGCTTACAAACACTAGACGCGAATAGCGATTTAGGTAATTGTTTCATGGATTCAGCAAAGAGATATAAAGCTGAGCTATCACTCTATGAATACAAACGATTACTTACATTGACACGACGTCTGAATCAACACTCTCCAAAACAAAAATCTTTAAATAACTAATCTTAACTATGGGAGAACCAGACAATGATCCAAACAATAAATGAGAAAATAGAAGTCGTAGCCCAGTTCGGACGAGACCTAGCGGATATCAAACCATACAAATTCAAGTGGCAAGATCAGGAATTCAACATACAGAAATCTAGTAAATACCGTTACAAAAATGGTAGCGAAGTCATCTATGTATTCTCAGGAACTGACGGCTCAGCAATGTTCCAGTTTGACTTTAATGTAGCCGACTTTACTTGGCGACT
>CAZFKV010000042.1:1754-8225 GCA_964519575.1 uncultured Candidatus Saccharibacteria bacterium
ACGGCTCAGCAATGTTCCAGTTTGACTTTAATGTAGCCGACTTTACTTGGCGACTACGCAAACTTTGGAACACTGTCGTTCAGTAATAGTGATACTTTTTATAATCTTCAGCTGTTTCTCAATATAGAAAACTACTATGTGTTTGTTGTCCTTATAGGACAACAGTAATACCACCAAAGGTTACAAAGAAAACGCTGTTGAGCAGAAGTACCTAAGACGCATTTGCGTTATAAATGGGCACGCAACAGTAAGTATTTCTAAAAACCTAAAATAACATTCATTTGAAAGGTACAAATAATGAAGAAATCACTAAGGAACTCACTACTCATCGCAGGAGCAACGACCACAATTGGGCTAAGTAGCCTAGTTGGAATTAATGCTGTTAGTGCTAAGAGCGAAAATTCTAATTTAGTCGACAAGATAGCTACTAAATTTAATCTCAACAAGAACGAAGTGCAGAAAGTGTTTGAATCTGAACGCAAAGAGCACGAAGCTGAGCGCGAAGCGTTACAAGAGAAGAGGCTTCAAAAGCTAGTTGATACAGGGACACTAACTGCCAAGCAGAAAACTGCTATTGAAGCCAAGCTAAAAGAAGTTCGCGCTGAACGTGGGAAAAATCACGATGAGATGGAGAATTTGACCGAGGATGAGCGAAAAGCAAAGATGGAAGATCATAGAGCTGAACTGGAGGCATGGGCGAGAGACGAAGGAATTGACCTCTCCAAACTAAAAGGAGTATTCATGCCTGGAGGACACCGAGGACCTGGTGGCCCACCGCCAATGAGTAACAATAATTAACTAGACGGGAGTCTATAAGTAACCACGAGCTAGTCACTCGTGGTTATTTATTTGATTATGTTTTTAAGCAAATTCTCAGCTTAGTTACAGTACAATATGTCTATGAGAATACTAATTGTCGAAGATGACCACAAAATAGCAAACGCCATCAAACGAGGACTCGAGCAGGAATCATTTGCAGTTGACGCAGTCTACGATGGTGATTCAGGTGAAGCAATGGCAACTGACGAGGAGTATGATCTCGTTATCTTGGATCGTATGTTGCCGGGAAGCTTTGATGGGATCGGCATTCTCAGGGCAATGCGTCAGCAAGGAATCAAAACGCCAGTTTTACTGCTTACCGCCAAAGATACTTTAGAGGATAAAGTAACTGGATTGAATGAAGGAGCTGATGATTACCTAATCAAGCCCTTTGCATTCACTGAATTACTAGCTCGCATCAGGGCGTTACTGCGCCGACCACAGGAAAATCTAGACACGGTACTTAAATACAATGATCTAACGCTAAATACCGGCAATTTCATAGTTAAAAGAGCTGGCAAAGCAATTCAACTCACCAACAAGGAGTTTGCACTATTGGAGTATTTGATGAGGAATCAGGGAAGGATTGTTACCAAAGATAATATAATGCAGCATGTTTGGGATTATGATGCTGATATCTTACCCAATACCATTGAGGTCTACCTTGGGTATTTAAGAGGTAAAATCGACCGGCCATTTAAAGGCAAGAATCTAATATCAACGATTAGAGGCTTTGGTTATGTTTTCGGGAAAAATTAATATATTTCGCAATACCACTATCAAAATGACCACTCTGTATCTGGGTATTATTATGATAATAAGCCTATTTTTTAGCTTTTCAATTTACCAGATATCGATAAGAGAAATTGAAAGAGGGTTCACCCAACAGGACAGAGCCCTTCGAGGTACTCCACCCATTAGAGAGTTATTTAGTGATAGAGACTTTGTTGATGATCGATTGGAAAGGCTAGAAACAGCAAAAGTTCGCTTGCTGATGCAATTACTTTATACAAACTTAGTAATTTTGGTCTTCGGTGGAGGCCTAAGCTATATACTGGCCAGGAAGACCTTACAACCAATTGAGGAGTTTCATGCAGCCCAGCAACGGTTCACAGCAGATGCCTCACACGAACTGCGAACTCCGCTAACGGCCATGAAGACTGAAATAGAAGTAGCCCTTCGTGATAAATCGATGACAAAAACCGATTTCAAAGAACTCATAACTAGTAATCTCGATGAAATAGCCAAGCTCACATCATTGTCTGATGGTTTATTACGCTTAGCTAGAATGGAAACCAAAGAATTGGACTTCGAGGAAGTAGAGATGAATCAAGTTATTCAGGGAGCTGTTAACAAAGTAAGGGCTCTTTCTGGGTCGAAGAAGATCAAAATAGAATTCTCACCTAAAAACTCAAGCAGAGTGATTGGCAACCAAGTGAGTCTCACCGATATGATAGTGACCTTTCTTGACAATGCTATCAAGTACAGCCCAACCAATACAACAATACAAATCTACCAGAAAGTTAATCAGAAGAACGTTTTAATCTACATATCCGATGAAGGAAACGGCATAAAAGCGGGTGAATTACCTCATATATTTGAGCGATTTTACCGCGCCGATTCGTCACGAACTAAAGGAGTGACCACTGGTTATGGATTAGGACTTTCGATAGCCAAATCAACAGTTGAAAGACACGGAGGGAAACTAAGTATTAAAAGTCAGCCCTCAAAAGGCACAACTGTAGCGATTCAGATTCCGAAGATAAAAAATTAACTAGTTTGTTTTTGGGTAGCAAAGCTTAAGGCCACACCGCTTTGCCAGACGGTAAATGCTACGCAGAGGAATACCGGGCTTTCACCAATTTTGAAAATTAGATTCATAACTAATGCCAGAACCGCTCCAGTTGCAATTGTAGTAATCATTGATTTAACGCTGCTTCTATATATCACTGCCCAGAAAAGTAGAGCGAGCAGGGTAGATCCAGCGATACCAGCAAGTATGAACTGCGAAGTAGCGGTAGCAAGAAAGCTCTCTGATTCAGACACCAGTCCGCTACCACCAGTACTCATAAATACAAATACCGCAGCTCTCCAGCTGAAAGTAGATGCCACGACCCATGCAATCAATCTAGGTATGTTCAGTTTGAAAATATTACGAAAAAGTATTGCTGTAGTTAATCCAAATAATATACCTGTAGCATAGAACATACCTACAATGCCCAAATAATTATCGCCATATACCAAGGAAAGACCAGACAGTGTGCCAGATATAATCGTTGCCAACAATGTAAATTTTATTAACTTAAGCATGATTATTGAATTCTACTACTTGTTCGAGAAAATGACCAACTCTATTATTTAAAATATTCTTTCAATGGTGTCCAATAGAAGTCATCCCAGCCAGCTTCATACTCCGGTTCACGCCCTTTTGGAATATTTGTTTGAGTAAACTTAATCTGCGTTCCTTGACGATTGTCGGAAAACTCGAACTTAGTAGTAGAAAGATGACCCTCAGGCCAATCATCAGCTCGCCAAGTTTGCTCAATGAGCGAATAGGGTTTCAGATTAATTATGCTACCAGTAGCGTAGCCATCAAAGGTACTAAACTGACCGCCTTTTCTTGGGTCAATGTTCGCCAAACTGGATGTTAAAACCGTGTGTTTAGCGCTATCTGTTAGGAGTTCATAAACCTGTTGGGCAGTGGCATTTGGTATCATCACTAACTGTTTAATCATAAAACCATTCTAAACATATATTGCGAATTACAAAAATAGGTATACTTAATCCCTATGCCATATTTAAAAGGACAACAAACAGCATTGATTACCGGAGCATCGAGCGGCATCGGTGAAGCAACGGCCATCGCCCTAAATAAAAGTGGATATAAGGTATATGCGGCAGCCCGTCGGATTAATCGAATGAAGCATTTACAAAAACAAGGAATTATAACAGTGCGATTAGATGTCAGCGACGATACTTCGATGAAACGATTAGTAAAAAAGATCGAGAAAGAATCAGGCATGATTGACGTCCTTATCAATAATGCCGGCTATGGTTCTTATGGCGCGCTCGAAGACGTTTCTATGGTAGAGGCTAGGGGTCAAATGGAAGTAAATGTTTTTGGCCTAGCGAGATTATCACAGCTAGTGATACCAAAAATGCGTAAGAAACGAAGAGGAACAATAATTAACATATCGTCTATCGGTGGCAAAATGGGTGAGTCGCTTGGGGTTTGGTATCACACCACAAAATTCGCGGTCGAAGGTCTGAGTGATTCACTGGCTCTCGAACTAAAGCAATTTGGTATTAATGTAATCATTGTCGAGCCCGGACTAATCAGGACTGCTTGGTATTCAATTGCAGCCGATAAAATGATTGAAGCATCAGGCAAGGGACCTTACTCCAATATCGCCAAAAAGAAAGCAGCCAGCTTTCGACGTGCCGGAACAAGTCGTCTAGCTTCTTCGCCCCAAACTGTGGCCAATGGAATTGTAAAAATTCTAGGCAAGAAATCTCCGAAACTACGCTACCCAATTGGTGGTGGAGCGCGTAGCTTAATGCTATTACGTAAACTTACCAGTGACCGAGTATTTTATGGAATCATCGGGAAATTCCTGTAGTAGTTATGCCGACAATTAATGCCATTATAATCCCTGGACTTGGTGGTAGGTATCCTCTTTACGAACGCGCCCTGTGGCATTGGCATAAGTAGAAAATCGCCACTACAGTGTTTTATATTAACTGGGAAGATGGAGAGGATTATGAGTCTAAAGCTGATGCTCTGTCTCAATTAATTGATCATCTATCAAGATCAGGTACTCCGCTAATTCTAATCGGGGTTAGTGCTGGAGCCAGTGCAGCACTCAATGCCTACGTGACTCACAAGCAAGTTAATGCTGTTGTTACAGTCTGTGGTTTTACGAATATTGAATATCTTGATCAAATACAAATGAACCGGAGAAGTCCTGCTTTCGTACAGTCCGTGCAAAGACTTTCATCTACCTTAACCAAACTAACATCGGAAGATAAAAAGCATATCTTATCAATGACGGCTTATGCCGATAGAACCGTAAATAATAAGGCATCGTATTTACCTGGCGTGACGTCAAGGAAAATACTGGCGGCTGGCCACATTATAGGCATCACTTCTGCTTTATTATTTTATGGACGGTTTATACGGAAATGGTTTGATGAGCTAGCCAAAGAAGAGGTGAGCAACTGAGAAGTAAACGAGCATGTTCAAGAAGTCTTGTAATACAGTCGCGATTGGATCGCTGGCTTCGGCTGGGTCTTCGTGTAGTCAGCAGAAAATATAATAGTATTAATAAGTTGCATAATTATTGCCTTTAGACCTTACCAATTTAATAACGATATCTAATTGTCTAGAATATAGAAGTTAATTTATTCGGTATTATTAATGATGTACAAGGCCAGATTTGTGCCGTATATTGATTCTAGTGAGCATAAATACTGAATCATTTGATCTAGCAACTGAATTCATAGCCTCGCATCCTCTGGCGGTTTTATCTATCAATCAAAAACACCATGCTCCTTACTCAGCCGCCGTCTTTATAACAAGCGATGAATCTCTAAATCTAAGTTTTGTCACCAAGACTGAAACAACTAAGTATTCTGCGATCTGTATCGATAACCGGGTGACAGTTACTTCTTATGATCTGGACGAACAACAAATGCTCCAAGCAAACGGTAAAGCCACAGAAATAAGTAATGACGCTGGACTAGCTAAAGATTTATTCGACCAAGTTGCCAAAGCTAAATTAACCAAAGACCCTAATTGGATACCGCCAATCGTAAAGCTTCAAGCTGGCGAATACGCGGTTTTTAAAATTGGTATTGAATGGATGCGTATTGTCAGCTTCAGCAGTTCACTGTCTAACGAAGCTAGCTTTACCCAGATAATCGGTTAGTTTAACTTTGCAAGGGTTTGGGAAAGCTTAAGAGCTGGCTGTAATTCGGCAATCCGAAGTAGTTCGTTGTATTTTTCTACTCTATCAGTTCGACTGAGCGATCCAGCCTTGATTTGCCCACTGTTCAGTCCGACCGCAAGATGGGCAATGGAAACATCTTCTGTTTCTCCCGAACGATGAGAAATGACTGTATTCCAACTATTTGACTGAGCTGTTTTTACACATGAAATTGTTTCGCTAACTGTGCCGATTTGATTGGGTTTAATCAAAATCGCATTTGCTGCTTTTTGTTCAATACCTTTACCTAACAGCTTTTCGTCGGTCACAAACAGATCATCACCGACAATCTGAGTTTTATCGCCCAAGATTTTATTGAGTTCAACCCAATTAGTCCAATCATCTTCGTCTAAGCCATCTTCAATTGAGATAACAGGGTAGTTATTGACAAGACCCTTCAGCCAATCAGTCATTTCGGCTGAAGATTTAGAAATACCTTGTTTAGTAAATTTGTAATTTTCATCATCGAATAGTTCACTAGCTGCAACATCTAGACAGAAGCCTATGTCCTTTCCAAGTTTGAAGCCAGCTTGTTCGACAGATCTGCTAAGCAAATCAAGCGTCTGTTCGGGAATATTTATTGCTGGCGCAAATCCACCCTCATCACCAACAGATGTTGAAAAATGATTTTCATGCAAGAGCGATTTGAGAGAATGAAATACTTCAG
>CAZFKV010000043.1:0-7901 GCA_964519575.1 uncultured Candidatus Saccharibacteria bacterium
TAAGATACTCGTCAAAAACGATTTTTAACCCTGCTTCAGATATGTGGATACCTAAATCAAGATCTTCTAAAATATCTGGCTTGTTACAGGCAGTATTTTTAATAACATCCCAGCAGTCTTTGGTAAGAGCCATATTTGAACCCCAAAGCATCTTATGACCTGCAATCAACTCATTGGTGGTATGTTGCCAGAACTTCATACCTTTTCTGACGAGTTTCCTATTTACAGGCAAATCATAGGCATATGACGGTCCGGTTGCAGCGGCGGCTTCTGGATCAGCAAAGATTTCGTGGAGCTTCTCTACCCAGTCGCTTTCAACTACCGTATCGGCATCTATCCGACCCATGACATAGTGCTTTGCTTCATCAAATCCGTAATTACGAGCTGGTATGAGGCCTTGCTTTTTTTCAAATAACAATCTGACTTTTTTATAGTGCTTTGCCACATATTCTGGGGTCCCGTCCGTAGAATTGTTATCAACCACAAGTATTTCGTCAGGAGCTACTGTTTGGTTTAGTAAGGCATCGAGACAAGGACCAATCGATTTGATCTCATTATATGTTGGGATTATGACTGATACTTTTAGCTGATTATCCATTAATATCCTAAAATAACTCTAGTAAAGTATACAGTAAAAGAAGCTATTTATGACAATATTTACGTTAGTTAGTCTACATCAGTATCGTGATTATCAGCTGTTTCTCGTAAAGCACGCTGGATTAAGCGAACATAGAAAGCAGTCATCAACCTAGGATCGGACACTACCTCATGGGCCTGATCCGGCGTATAGACCAAATCTAGAAGTCCAGGAAATTGTCGCTTGAGATTATTAACTTCCTTAAGTCCCCGACGCATAAAGGGGACTTTATCGCCGAGTGAAAAGAAATAATCAATTGGCAGACCTCGACTAAGACCAAGTTTCATTGCTGGTGGAGTTGTACGCTCAGACAGAACCCTTCCCAACCCGAGATTGCCAGGATGACCCATACTTCTACATGCCATGTCTCCAATATCTAAGGCACGCGACAGGCGCGGTAACTGACGTCCTTTGTATTCTTTTAGATTGGGTAGCATTTTAATTAGTGGCTCAAGCCCCGAGGCATGAACAAGTGACCGTGTATCACCCCCTGATCTGTTGTATCTAATTAAACTTCCAAGCATTGCTCGTGGGATACTCCCTCGACTCCTACCTTGACCAGGCGGGTTAGCGATAGCGCTTCCTATTGGGTCCAGTTCACCAGTTCTCAACATTTGTTCAACCAGCTGAGCTGACACCATACCACCGAGCGATGCACCGGCAGTGATAACACGCTCAACTCCGAGCAGTCCCAGAGTTTTACTTATATGCTGAGTATATTTATCGTGCTCAGCGGTTTTGAACATCTCAACATAATCTTTTAGATGTATACCCATCCGCACCGCTACAGAAGGAGAGGCAATACCCACAACTCGAATTTCTTGACCATCTTCATCAGTTATATTCATGGCATCAAGCACACGCTTTAACAGATAGAGCCGCATATTGAGTGATTCATCGGTACCACCAATAAACTGAAAAGGTACTACCACAGCGGTTTTTCCATCCGTTGGCCCATACTCAAAAATCGGTAGCCCAGTGTCCGGATGTCGATAGGGACGTGCCAATTCCTGTGCAACGAATCTGTCATGACCAAGCCCCAAATGTTCTTCATTAATCTGAGCAATGACCTCATCAATAACAATTGGTATTTCGATTTCATGAGCAAACTCGAGTAGCTCTGGGTCTATCTCGGGATCTACGGGATGTAAATCATCAACCCAAACCCAACCACTGTTAGGATCGTCACGATATTCAGTCTCAGGTCCGCCATATTCATGTACAAATGCCATCAAAACCCTCACTCATGCAATATGTATGTTTATTATGCGAATTACCCTTTTCAAACACGTAGTACCATGTAGCCAGATTGTATAAAATAGTATATTAAGAAACGAGTGTGCCGACATTTCCGCCAGCGACGACGCGGGCAATATTACCCTCATCCATAAGTCCAAAGACTACAATAGGAATCTTCTGATCCAAAGCCATTGCAAGGGCTGCTTTGTCCATGACCATAATCTGATCATTTTCTAATGCTTCAGTCATCGAAAGAGTTTCAAATTTCTTGGCATCATCATGTTTGGCAGGATCTTTGTCATAAACAGCGTCTACTTTAGTAGCTTTTAGGACTGCATCGGCAGCGAGTTCACTGGCGGCCAAAACCGAAGCTGTATCTGTAGTTACATAAGGATTTCCAGTACCACCAGCGATGATGACTACACGACCTTTTTCCATATGACGAAGTGCCCGGCGGCGAATATATGGCTCGGCGACACTGCTGGCTCCAAGACGTGTCATCAGTCGGGTTGGCTGACCATTCTGTTCGAGTACATCAGTAAGAGCCATACCGTTCATAATGGTAGCCAGCATGCCCATGTAGTCAGCTGTGGTGCGCTCAATCCCGTGATTACTAAAGCTGGCACCACGAACAAAGTTGCCACCTCCAACAATGATTATGATTTGAGTACCTTCAGCAACAGCTTTTTTCACTTCACCAGCTATCCAATGTAGAAATTCTGCATCAATTCCTGCATTTCGTTCGCCTTGGAATTGCTCTCCGGAGAGTTTAAGTACGACTCGCTTATACTTTGGTTCTGCCATTAGGGGACAGTATACTATAAGTATGGAAGGTAAACAGCAATGAAACTATTTTCTTGGAATGTGAACGGCATTAGGGCTGTCCAGAAGAAAGATGCGTTTGCTCCATTTCTCGAGAAATATCGACCCGATATTCTGTGTATACAAGAAACCAAAGCACAGCCTAATCAGATAGAAATCCCGAAAAACGGCTTTGAAGTGTTGATTAATTCAGCTGAGCGCAAAGGATACTCAGGCACCGCAATCTTGAGCAAAACAGAAACCATTTCTGTTGATAAAAATATCCCTTCTGATATAGCAAAGAAGTTTGGTCTGATAGACGATGGTTATGGTGACGCCAATACTGAGGGACGCATCCTAACTGCTGAATATGAGGAATTCTATCTCGTGACAGTCTATACGCCGAATGCAAAAGAAGATTTAAGTCGTGTACCTCTACGTCACAACCATTGGGATCCAGCATTCCTAGAACACTGCAAACGACTCGAGAATAGCAAGCCAGTGATTTTCTGTGGAGATCTAAACGTAGCACATACGTCCGATGACCTTGCTCGGCCCAAAGAGAACAATGGCAAAAAAGGCTTTACGAGCGAAGAGAGGGAAGGCTTCCAGAATTTTATTGACGCAGGCTTCGTTGATACATTTCGCATGTTCCATCAGGGCAATAGTTTCTATACTTGGTGGAGTGCGTGGGGTGGTGCTCGCGAACGTAACATCGGCTGGCGAATCGATTATTTCCTCGTCAGCGAATCACTGAAGCACAGAGTTACGTCAGCTGAAATTCACCCAGATGTAGCGGGCAGTGATCACTGTCCTGTCAGTATCGTTATTGATTTCTAAGGAGAACCAGTAAGTAAGCGATACCTATACTAATTGAGAGGCCAACAATTAATGTAATCACAAATTCATGCTTATAGAGTAGTTTTTGTCCGAATTTCAGCCTTGTCAATTGTCTAGGCTCATCGAGATTGGCGCCAGGCTTGGTGGGCAATTGAGGCATTTCAAAATCATTAAGATTTTCTCGTAGCATATCAATAAGATACTTCACGGTATCGAACATATATTGGTAATCCTTTGCATCCTGAGGAATGATCGGGCTATAAACATACAAACTGTCACCGACAAGTTCAATATCGTAATTAAGTGCGTATTGTTTGAGACCGCTGAGCATTGGTGGTGTTAATAGCTCAAGTGATTCTTGCTCGAGTCCTGTTTGAACATACATGGTAAATTCATCACCCAGTTCCACGGGAGTTTGGATTTTATTAGCTTTTTGAATAACTTCGGGTACGAACTTATTGATTCCATGTCCAGAATGCTCTGAATCAAGCAGTATATGTGGTAGTCTTTTGCCGGTTTTCACTTCACAGACAATGTGAGAATATTTCCTTCGTTGCTTTCCAGATCCAGCGAAAAATTGATATTGATACAAACTGACCTCGAAGTCATCAAGTGTTCCGGAAACCTTGTTTCTAATTACTTTATCTGTTCCAAGCTGGAACAAAAGCCCTAGTTTCTCATTAAAATCTCCATTTTCGACTGTAGCTGATAACGCTAATCCATTGCGCTCAACAAACTCATAAAGAGCCTTCTTTTGCTTTTTTTGCAGGCTTCTGGAATTGACTATTGCTAGAACTATAAATGCTACAAAGAATAGATAAAAACCAACATTCAAAGCTATTTCAGTTGGGTAATCCATAAAGACATCCTATCAGAATGCGACAGGAGACACACACAAGCGGATAAATCACTGATTGTTAGATTTCACGATACACAAATTATGCAATCCATCTTTTAACAACTTTATTCATGTCAGTTTTGCGATACACTGAGCCTATGAGGAAATTTGCGGTATTCGATATTGATGGAACTGTGTTTCGTAGTAGTCTCTACATTGAGATAGTCTACGAACTGGTGCGACGTAGCATAATTAACCTACCGCAAGCTAAGTTAGATACAGCGTTTGAACACTGGGCTAGTCGCAATGACCAAGGATATATTACATATCGCAATCAGATGGTGGACATGCTCGAATCTCAAATCAAAGGTATGAAAGTTAGTGATTTTGAAAAAGCAGCAGCAAAGGTCGTTGATTCCCAAGTTGAACATGTTTATGTCTATACACGCAAACTCATCAGGCAGCTCAAAGAGGAAAATTACTTTTTGATTGCCCTCAGTGGCTCACAACAAGAACTGGTTGCTCGGTTTGCTCACCATTGGAAATTCGACTCCTTCATCGGACAAACATACCACCAAGAAGACGGTGTATTTACTGGTATGGTCACAAAAACCCACGAAGCCAAAGACACATTATTATTACCCCTAATAGCTGAACACCAGCTGACCCAAAAAGACAGCATCGCAGTTGGTGACACAGAGGGTGACATCGAAATGCTAGCATTTGTCGAACGACCAATTGCTTTTAATCCGAATCGCAAACTGTATGAGCATGCTGTTGCGCAGGGTTGGGAGATCATCGTTGAACGCAAAGATATGATTTACAAATTCGAGCCTGGCAGAAACCGTAATTACGAACTTCAGGACACGGAATAATGTCGGAGACACCCTACTGGCACCGACAATCTGATGTTGCGCTTTTCGCAGACTCCCAGTGGTCAAAACCTGAGAGAAAGAGTCATGCTGGAAAGCTTTTGATTATTGGTGGCTCAACACATGAGTTTGCTCGAACCCAGACTGCATTTACTGTCGCCAATGAGCTCGGGATAGGTGAGTGCAAAGTTGTACTGCCGGTTAGCTTAAAACCAATGCTTGGCACCCTGAATGATATCGAATATCTACCAACACTTGCTTCTGGCAGCTTTGCACTAGAGTCAGAAGAAGCATTAAGGGAGTTCATGATCTGGTCGGATACCGTTTTGTTCCCTGGAGAAATTGGTCGCAACAGCGAGACGACACAATTACTCGAACACTGCATTTCTTCAACAACAATGAGAGTTATCATCACGCGTGACGCTTTTGATGTACTGTTGCCTGAAAGTAAACAACTGGTCCGCCGACCATATACGACTTTAGTGTTGTCATTTTCCCAGCTACAGAATCTGCTCAAAATTATCGAGTGGCCTGAAGGAGTGAAATCCACTATGACTGTGTCCGAGCTTATCCGTATACTTCATGAGCTAACTACATCATTTGAGGCAGACATCTTAATGTATTTTGAAACTAATCTTATTGTTGCTACAGATGGAGAAATAGTAACGACACGAATAGATAAAGAACCAGAAGCATGGCGCTTGGACCTAGCAACTAGAGCAAGCCTATGGCAAACTTGGCTACCCGACAAATCGTTCGATGCCCTCGCAACAGCCTGCTGGGAATTCAAAGATCAAATAAATACAAGCATAAGAACTTAGATTAGTAAGAAGTGATGTTTTCGACACGAGAATCCAGCGAAGCGAATCTTGTGCCGATAAGGAGGACAAAACGAAAGCTGAAATGAATAAGCTTCAGCTAATTCATGGAAGCTGAAGCTTTTAGTCCGACGTGGTGCCGGGGGCGGGACTTGAACCCGCACTCAGTTTTACCCGAACCGGATTTTGAGTCCGGCGCGTCTACCAATTCCGCCACCCCGGCATCTTAATAATCATACGGATATATGCTAACTATTACTAGAGTTAATCTACATTAATACCTGTTCAAAATCTGGTATACTAGAGTTTGTCTTCCGTACATTCGGATGATTTTGTATTTGCATCAAATTAAGGGTCGGGAATAATGCGCGAAAACAAGCAATATTTATTACGAAAACAAGCTGCTTCCAAGCCTCATAAGATAGGTGTGAAAGTTGATGACGATGAACAAACGACCAAAACTTCTCCTCCTCAGCGACAAGTTACTATTGAACCGATACCCGAGGTTGTTAGCCACCCAGTCGTAACTCAGCCTATTGCGACAAATCAGCCCTTAGAGACGCAGCCTACGGCTGTTACTCCTGCAGTTGCTCCAATTAAACCAATGGAACCGTCACCGGAGCAAGGTAAGCAAGCTGCAATTGCGCTTGCCCGATCAAAAATTGCAAACATTTACGGATCTAGTTATGGTCAAGAATCAGGTGATGTTGAACCAGGCCAAACGCCAGTCATCGCTCAGGGATATGCAGCGGAAGAGCAATTACAGGAAGTTATTGATCCAGCTCATCAACATCATGCCCAGCCCGATCATCAGCTTCCGATGAGCCCCACGGCGCAAAGTATCGAGCCTTCTCCAAACAATCATCATAAACAGTACTCAACATTCTCAATTCCTGGTCAAAAACCTTTTGAGCCTGTCGAGAAAAAAACCCAGGAGAATACGAAGCCAATAAGCGAAGAAGCACCTAAGAAAAGTCCAGCTAAGAAATCTAAACCAAAAACCAAGAATTTAAGTATTAAGAATCTTCGCAAGAAAATCGATCAGAAGCAGAAACGTGAAAAACGTGAAGATAAAGGTATAAAGAGATTTCGTCGATTTGTTCCAGTGGGAATTCTAGTTAGTGTGTTTGTGATGATTATGAATAATCAGCTCGTGTATGGACAAATTAGTTATTACGTTACTCCGGGTAATAGGGTAGAAACCCCCAGCATTATAGAATCATCGGTTGATAACGTTGCACCTCCCGAACCCAAGGTCATCATACCGAAGATAAATGTCGATGTGCCTGTTAATTATGGTGTTAATGATTATTCAGAAGAAGCCATCCAAGCTGGACTTGAGAATGGGGTAGTGCATTACGCTAATACTGGACTGCCTGGAGAAGTTGGAAACAATGTGATTTTTGGACATTCAACAAATAACTTTTGGAATTCAGGTAAGTATAAGACAGCATTTGTACTATTAGACCGCTTAGAATTAGACGATACACTTGAGATACATTACGAATCTAAAAGATACATCTATCAAATTTATGAAAAGAAAGTCATCAATCCTGATGATTTCTCCATCATCACGCAGGGGGTAACTGAACCTATAGTTACACTGGTAACCTGCACCCCACCAGGGACGAGCTGGCAAAGACTAGTGATTCAGGCCAGGCAAATCAGTCCAGAACCAGAGGCGTCTTCAAGTACTACAAGCAACTTGTTACCTGAGGGCATTGAAGGTGACGTACCTAGCGATGCCAAAACTCCGTGGGAAAGTCTGACAGGCTGGCTCTGGTAAATAATCCTTACTTTTCCAAAGTAACAAACCTATTCCACCTTTTGGTGGCAAAAGGTGGGCAAAAGCCACG
>CAZFKV010000044.1:0-7452 GCA_964519575.1 uncultured Candidatus Saccharibacteria bacterium
GTATTTTCTAAGTGCGGTCTTAGGTCTGCTAAGAGATAGATTGTTAGCCGCTAATTTTGGGCTAAATAGCGGTGTTCTAGATGCTTATTGGGCCGCATTCTCAATTCCTGATCTCCTATATTATTTCCTTGTAACTGGTGCTTTGAGTGTTACTTTCATCCCAGTATTTGTGGAGAGAATGCAGAATAATAACAAAACTTCAGCTTGGGAACTATCATCAAGTGTCATCAATCTAATGGCAATAGTCACATTTGTGGGAAGTATATTAGTTTTTGTTTTTGCTGGTCTGTTGATGCACGCAATCGCCCCTGGCTTTAATGAAGAAAGGCACGATCTGGCTACGGCGCTTATGCGAATCGTCGCTATCAATCCATTCATATTTTCTATTTCAACAGTACTTGGAGCAATGCAACAAGCTTCTGGGCGGTTCTTTTTCTTTGCGATTTCACCGATTATTTATAACTTTGGAATCATTATGGGAATAATATTCTTTACTCCACACCTAGGAATTATCGGCGCAGCCCTTGGAGTGGCTCTGGGATCTCTACTCCAGCTTATGGTCTATGTCATTGGGATGATTGGACTTGGGTTCGAATATAAACCAAAAATATTCTGGCAAAATAAAGGATTCAAACAAGTCTTACGTCTTATCCTTCCTCGGAGTTTGGACCAGGGTATTGATGCAATCAACTCCATGGTCGAACGGTTTATCGCTAGCTTCCTTGGATTTGGCGCGATCACTAGTTATGCCTACGCCTATAACTTGCAGGCCCAACCTATAGTATTGATAGGTGTGGCTATAGCAACTGCTTCGTTTCCTTCAATCACTAAACGCGCTGCAAGTTCCCGTATTGATTTATTTAGAAAAGAAATTCGCGATGTGTTGGGAAGTATTTTGTGGTTCGCACTTCCGGCTTCGGTCATAGCCTTTTTGTTGCGGGGATATTTGGTGCGACTTTACTTAGGGCAGGGAAGTGAAGTTATCGCAGCAGCACTAGGTTGGTTTACTGGGGCGATAATATTCCGCGCCCTATTCCATGCTCTAACCAGAGCTTATTATGCCCAACAAGACACCAAGACACCTCTATATATTTCATTTTTTGCAATTGGTTTGAATATTGCACTAGCTTTTTTGTTTGTGGATAGATTTGATAACAGCATCAGCGGATTAGCTTTCGCGCAGTCTGTGGTTGCAGCAATTGAATCGATAATACTCTTGCTGATATTACACTTCAGACTTGGAAGTATCATAAATAGAAAGCTAATCTTTGCTGGGTTCAGGATTATGTTTGCCACCTTTGTCATGGCTATTGCTACATATGGAATGGTCCGTTTTGTCTTTCCTCTACAAGTAGCTGATGTTGGATTCTTTACTATGGCTCCGAAGTTCATCGCTATTTTATTAGTTAGCGGTATTTCTTATATCGTCGCAAGCTCAATAGCTGGGTTGAATGAAGCAAAACTAGTTATTTCAACGGCAAAAAGGTGGTTCTTTAAGCCATTGAACCTTTCAGATTTCCGTTAGTCTAGTAGCTTAGCTCCATTACCCCTGTTACAATACCTAGACTATGAATCAGAAAGATATCAGAAATTTTTGTATAATCGCCCATATCGATCATGGTAAGAGTACTCTAGCCGATCGTTTACTCGAATTGACTGGAACAATCGAAAAGCGGGAGATGCGAGCCCAAATTCTCGACCAGATGGATCTGGAACGCGAAAAAGGAATTACAATTAAACTCCAGCCGGTGCGCATGCATTATCAGGGTAAAACACTTAATCTAATCGATACTCCCGGACATGTAGATTTCAGTTATGAAGTTAGCCGTAGCCTCGCTGCTGTTGAAGGTGCATTACTAGTTGTTGATGCAAGTCAGGGCATTCAGGCCCAAACACTCGCCAATGTTTATTTAGCCTTAGAGCATGATTTAAAAATAATTCCTGTTATGAATAAAATCGATTTGCCAGCCGCTGATCCTGAACGAGTCGCAGAGGAGATTATAGGATTACTTGGTTGTGAGCGCACCGACATAATTGAGGTAAGTGCCAAAACAGGTCAGAATGTCGAGAAAATTTTAGATGCAGTAATTGAACAAATACCATCCCCAAATAGTAACGCTGATCCACAAACACGAGGTTTGGTCTTTGACTCTTTCTATGATGAATATCGGGGAGTTATATTATACGTGCGAATATTTGATGGCATTTTAAAGAATCGATCTGGCATTACAATGATGGCAACGGGTGCTGCAGGCGAGGCACTAGAGCTCGGTGCCCTTACGCCAAAGGAAAAATCTCTGCCATTGCTTGAAACTGGTCAAATCGGCTATGTTGTTACAAACTTGCGGTCAGTCGCGGAAGCTAGAGTTGGTGATACGGTTACTTTATCTGATGACCCTTCACAAAAACCGCTAGCTGGCTATAAGGAAGTAAAACCATTTGTATATGCTGGTCTCTACCCTGATAGCGCCGACGATTATCCTCAGCTTAAAGATGCTCTATCCAAACTAAAATTAAGCGACGCTGCTCTCCAATGGGAAAATGAGAATAGTGCAGTGCTTGGAAATGGCTTCAGAGTTGGTTTCTTAGGTCTACTTCATATGGAGATAGTTAAGGAACGACTAGAGCGTGATTACAATCTTGAATTAATAATTACTAATCCTAGTACCGACTACGAAGTATTGCTGACGACTGGTGAAGAACTACAACTTCAGAGTCCTAGCGATTTGCCAGATCCAACTCAAATAGCTGAGATTCGGGAGCCATGGATTAAAGGAGAAATAGTTGTCCCGAAAGAGTATTTAGGTAGGGTGCTAGAACTGATTGTTGGCGCGCGCGGGTTACAGGATAATATTAGTTATCTAGATAACAAGATTGCTCTCATTACGTTTCAAGCACCGCTTGCTAATATGCTGACAGATTTCTATGATTCTCTGAAAAGCTCTACCAGCGGATATGGTAGTTTCAATTATGAATTATCAGGTTACAAAGTAGAAAACCTGGTTAAGCTTGATTTGATGGTGGCCGGTGAAGTGGTCGATTCTTTGAGTCAGATGGTCCATCGATCAGAAGCTGTGTCACGGGGCCGCGAATATGTTGCGAAAATGAAAGATGTCATCCCTCGTCAACTTTTTGAAGTTGCCTTGCAGGCAGCAATTGGAGGCAAAATTATTGCTCGTGAAGATGTGAAGGCATTAGGAAAAAATGTAACTGCCCATTTGTATGGTGGTGATGTTAGCCGAAAGAAGAAACTTTGGGCCAAGCAAAAGAAGGGAAAACAGCGAATGAAAAAATTCGGTAAAGTCGAAATCCCCCCAGAAGCATTTAGTGCATTACTAAGAAAAGATTGATCGTGATTTTCAATGGATTTATTTCAGTGAAAATCACCCCATATGAAGGGTGGATCCGAAGCGAAGCTGAGCCAAGGAGGGGAAGTCATCCCCTCCTTGATTACAAAAAATTCGGTAAAGTCGAAATCCCCCCAGAAGCATTTAGTGCATTACTAAGGAAGGACTAGGTATAATACGAATATGAATAAGCTACAAACCGCAGTTGAATCATATGGCATGAGTGAATCAAGCAGGGCAGTCCTCGCCCAAAGCCCGGTTGTAATAATGGTCAGTATTACTGGTGGTGGGAAGAATACGATTATTGATAGATTACTCGAGACCGATAAATATCATTATGTTATTAGTCATACGACTAGACCACCAAGAGAAAACGATGGCGAGCTTGAACAAAATGGGGTGAACTATTGGTTTGTTAGTGAAGAAGAGATGTTAGTAAAGCTAAATGATGGTGATTTCATTGAAGCTAAGTGGGTGCATGAATCTTATGTCTATGGAACGAGTGTTGACGAACTAAAACATGCTCAGGAAAGTGGCAAAATCCCATTGCTGGAAATTGATGTGCAAGGGGTAGAAGAAATCATGCGAGCGAAACCAGATACACGTGCTATCTTTATAGTCCCTCCAGATTATGATACTTGGATGAAACGGCTGACAGATCGTGGTGATATTGTCGATGATGAGCTTCAGAAACGAATTCATACTGCGAAAAAAGAACTGCGAACGGCACTATCAAGTAGGTTTTTTCAATTCTTAGTTAACGATGATATCGATGATGCCGTGACAACTGCCGAAAAGCTAATTGAGGGGGCGAGTAGTAGTGACATCGGACGTCAGATTGCAGAAAAACTTCTCAAAGACATTCAAAACTTAATAGGCTAGTGTTGGCACTGTACGTATAAGAGTGCTAAAATGACTTTGGTTCGGTAGCCATTATATAGGTTGAGAATACGACGGTACAAGGTCTAAATAATATGAATATGACACACAGACAACAGCAAATCATCGCGGCGATTGTAGAACAATATGCCGAAGTTGCCGTGCCGGTTGGAAGTGTCGTTTTGGCCAAAGTTTTTGATGTAAGCCCAGCAACAATCCGTGCTGAAATGTCCAGACTGGAAGATATGGGTTATATTAAGCAACCACATACTAGTGCTGGGCGCATTCCTACAGATAAAGGCTATCGCTATTACGTGAATGAAATAGCCCAAGAATTGATGCAGAATAAGTTAGAAAAACCAGCTGGCTTGCGTGCTAATCAAGTGATTGATCGCAGAGTTGAGCATGCCGGCGAACCAGAGCAGGTTATTCGCACTGCAGTTAATAGTCTATCTGAAATGACCCGGAACGTTGGTCTCGCTACGATGGGGCCTACTATTTATACTCGTGGTCTCGAACAGTTGTTTGCTCAACCCGAGTTTGCTGAAGGACAAGGTATGCGAGCAGTTGGGTATTTAATCGACCATCTCGATCACTGGCTTCGCGAAGCAGCACCAGCTGAACCATTGAGCGTATATATTGGAGCTGAAAACCCAATTGGCAAAAGCAGTCAGTGCAGTCTGATTATTAGTCGTTTTCGTAGTCCATATTCTGATCATAGTTACATCGGTGTGCTCGGTTCAACTCGCCAAAGCTATCGTCAGGTAAT
The DNA here is from genome assembly GCA_964519575.1 of uncultured Candidatus Saccharibacteria bacterium. Lineage (GTDB taxonomy): Bacteria > Patescibacteriota > Saccharimonadia > Saccharimonadales > JAGPDM01 > CAZFKV01. Next base: position 4,996 of record CAZFKV010000044.1, read on the forward strand.
GAACCTAGTTCGCCACACAGCCAGCAGTCTCGAAGAGGTGCTTTCGTGAGCAAGAAAGATGATCTCGCTCGTATTGCCGAGCTTGAAGAAGACCTCAAACGAACACATGCCGACATGTTTAATATCCGTCGTCGTGCCGATGAAGATCGAGTCAAAATCGGGACTTTTACTAAAACGGAAGTTGTTAAAGAGCTGCTGCCGGTTATAGACAACCTTGATCGTGCAATCGCTGCAACTCCTGCTGATCTCAAGAAAACAGACTATGTGAAAGGTCTTCAATCAGTGCAGAAACAACTGCAATCAACACTAGTAAACCTCGGTGTTGAACGTATTAAAACGGTTGGTGAAGCATTTAATCCGCATACCATGGAAGCGGTTGCAGCAGAGGGAGACGGTAAAACAGAAATCGTTTCCGAAGAACTCCAAGCAGGATATACGTTAGCTGGCCAATCAATCCGTCCTGCAACAGTCAAGATCATAAAGAGCTAGAAGCGTCTGTAAAGAATCTTTTCTTTCTACTCATCCAATACATGCTTTGTCTGGGCAACTTTCTTGAATCCCTAATACTTAAAATCGGCTTAATTGCTTCCTCGGTAAAGATGCCGTTCTGGGATCCTTTGGCATATACAAGCCAGTTAGGCTGACAGCGGGTTTTGATATAAACACCAGCTTCCTTTGAATTCTTAAACCACTTTGTTCGGCAACCCTCGTCGTCACGTAAGCTGTCAAAGTATAGTTTAGATTGATTACCTATACATATAACGAGATCCGCAACCTGGCATGCCACAGTCGCAACTTTTCTGTGTTCAGATACTGCGTACTTACCCAGCTCATTAATACCGCCTAGTACTACAACTTTGTAGTGATCTTCAGCATACCCATCAACATATTTTAGACCTTGTATGAATGCCTCTGTGCTCGCATTAAAAGTATCGTCAATAACAATGGATCCATGCTTCCCACGCATTACATGCATCCGACCAGGTAGTGGTTTTATAGTTCTAAGCCTAGAACGAGCCTCGGTATTACTTAGACCAAAATACTCAGCTACCTTAAGCGCAGCAGCAAGACTTGCAGTGGATGCACCGTGTAGCAAGAACTCATCAACAAGTCTACGTGTAGTGTATGATCCATAAACATTTGGCAATTTACCAAAAGATACTAATTGCTCATCATCACCGTTGTAAATAATTGACGTGGCATATGATGCAAAATGCTGCAAAGAATTTACGATTGAATTTCTCGTACCCATACGAGACATGTGAGCGCCCGAAACTCCCGTAAAAATACATAATTCTGGCTGAAGTATTTTTAAAAACCTATCAAGCTCTGCTCGATCTTTAACATACTCGGTTTCTGACATTTCTAAAACCATAATCTCGTATGGATATCTGTGTGTCCGCCATTTTATAAGCAAGTTTACGTATTCAAAATATATACGGCCAGCTATTGTTAGGGGATAATTGAGTTCACGCAAACAGATACCAAAGTAACTGATGCGTAGTTCATCACCACCGTTCGCATCACCCGGATTCTGATTGACTTTGTACTTTTCTGATAGCACACGACTTATTGCATGTTTGGTTGATGATTTGCCGACACTCCCAACTACAATGATTACTTCAGGACAGTAAGCTTTCTGAACTGTTTTGATTTTTTCCTCAAGTTCACCAAAAACAACCATATTTAATCCACTAATATTGATCAAATTCTTCTGTTTAGCAAACAGGACTATTCATAAGCGGTAATTACTTCAAAAAACCTTATTATGTAGTTCTAATTTCTTGATTTATTCCCGCGGTCGCGGGGTTTTAGGAGGGGGTGGACCTTTGGGTCCCGTATGTATTATTTTACCGCCTGGCATATTTCTATCCTCATTTTTACTAGCTTCAATGTAGCATCAACGGGACCAGTACGTCAATTCTTGCTACTGACTCCTAAATGCTTGCTTTGGCGCAACATATTTATATACTCTACATAATGACTGTACGTAAAAAGGAAATCTCCTTCACGAGTCCGATACAGAATCCGATTCTCTATGAAATTGGGTTTTGGTGGCATATGGTAGTCTGGATCATAATATTAACATTCCCATTCTACATGCCAATATGGATCAACGTATTGCTGGTGTGCTTGTTTAGACTACAGCTTATGATTTTCGACGGATGCGTATTTACTAGAATTCAGCAACGAATAGGTATTCTCCCACCAGGTCTCGAATACTATAATGCAATAGCAATACGCGTTTTCAAATACAAAAAGTTTGATGATTATAAACTGTATGTGATAACTGAGCTCACTGAAATATATTTCTTAGCAACTTCTGTCATCGTTTTTTTGATCAATATCTAGAAAATTGACGAAATGAGCCGGTAGAACTACTATTAAATCGTCAATTAAGTAAGGAAAATAAAAATGCCAGGAATACAAAGGACTCAACCAAATGCACCATCAGCA
>CAZFKV010000045.1:0-7404 GCA_964519575.1 uncultured Candidatus Saccharibacteria bacterium
ATTAATGTGAGGTTATCAGACGAGATACTACTACCGTCGTCAGGACTAGTATGGGTGGGTACAGGTGGAGCTGTAGTATCGGTATCTAGCGGAACGATTGCTGGGCTAGCGGGCTCTTCGTTTACGAGCTGTGCTGGAAAAACTATTTCAGTATTAGCAGGATCTTCAGAAGTTGGTTCTTCGTTTATTATTTGAAGATAATAATCACAAGCACTTGTAATTAGATTGTTACTAAAACAAATCAAAAATCGGTCATCCAAATTCAATATGAAATCAGAACCTACCCCTAGGTTAGACTCCGTTAAAGTGTACGAATTACCATTTAGTTCGACATTTCTACCATTAATGTTCAGGACTTCAGAAGAAGTGTTTTGTAGCTCAATCGATTCATCGCCTGAATTTATCGTCGTTATCGGGTCGCTCGGAACTTGACTGTTCTCGAGACTCTGCGCGATAGCAGGTGCCCCAAAAGCTTGCAAAGCAAATATCGTAATCGCTGCAACTGTCGCTATTTTATTAAGTCTGATAATTATTGCGCTGAGCCAGCTGATTGGCTTTGACATTCAAACCCCCTGTGCCCACCGCTATTATTTATTCTATGCATAAGCTTATAACTATTTTGACATTGTGCCAAGCATTATTTTTTTGCTATTTATCCACAATATCAGTAATTTAGGTATAATTTGCTTATGCCTATTCGTAAAAAGAATTCGTTGATGCATCGATTGATAATCATCTTTATTCCGCATCGACACAATAAGTATCGTCCTTGGATAGGGCGGATTCCTGGGCTGTTAAGTGTTGCCCTGATACTAGTTGTCTTGCACATATTAATTAACGGCGTTAACACAACACTCATTAAAATAGATTCATCCAATAACACCGGGAAAGACGATAAAATATTGACGCAAATCAATTCCTTAAGATCGCTAAATAATGTCCAAAAGCTCAAAATTGATAGCCGCTTAGAGTCTGCAGCTCAGGCAAAAGCCGATCACATGATGAATAATCAATATTGGGCACATGTTGCGCCAGACGGAACGGAAGCTTGGAATTTTATTGCAGCTCAAAAGTATTTATATCAAGAATCTGCAGAGAATCTAGCAAGAGGGTTCAATACAGCCAGTGGAGTAGTTGAAGGCTGGGAAGCCAGCGAGCCTCACCGAAATGCCATGCTCAACAATAAATATGAGGAAGTTGGTTTCGGCGAAGCCAAGGGAAATCTTAACGGTGAAAACACGACTGTGGTTGTGGCTTTATTTGCCAAACCATTGGATGGTGCAGCTCTGACATCGGCTGATAATTCAAAGAAAACTTTAGCACTCCAAGGCAAGTCGATAGAATTTGTTGCCGACACGGTGGAATTTAGTTTACTAAATCCAATATCATTACAATCAACTCTGACTCTTCCTGGCAAAATCGCTCTTATAGTTCTGTCATTATTAGTGGTAATCTATATTTCTCAGCATATACTACTTAAGAAGAAATCAATTAAGCTTAATCATTCGATCAAAGACAGTCCGATTATAAGACTAGTCATCGTTACAGTAATCATGCTTCTAATCGTCATTACTAGCTTTGGTTCCGTGACCTAATTTCCCAGAGAGCGATTCCGGCAGCAACACTGACATTAAATGATTCTTTCTGACCCAGCATAGGGATTTCAAGAATCGAGTCGCATAGGTTGAGGATTTCATTATCAACACCACTGACTTCGTTTCCGATAATCAAGACACAAGGAAAGGCCGGTTTAAAGCGATTTATTGGTACGCTATTCGCCGACTGCTCCAGAGCATATATCGCATAATCGGCGTTACGATGCTTATCGACAGCTTCATGAATTGTGTCATGATCCATTTTGACTGTCAGCTCAGCACCAAGAGCCGTCTTAGATATTTGGTCGTGGGCACGTTTAGCGATGTGAGGTAGGCGAGAGTCATTGTCTAATTTTGGATAGGGGGTTGTGCCGGTGGCAATGAATTTATTTATTCCCAGACCATCACATGTTCTGAGTATTGATCCCACATTATGACAACTCCGTAAATTATGGCCGATTAAGACAATGTCTGGTTCAGATTGTTTCATACAAGTATGATAACAGTCATGAAGTTAAAAGCATTTAGTTCATACAAAACTGCAATTGATTTCCTGATGTATGGTCTTTCCAAAAGTGGCGGAAAAGTTTTTCGTGGCGAGGCTGGGCTTGCTAAGTCCAAACGCTTCTTTGCTGTAGCAGGCAATCCGCACAGTAATTTGCGAGCGATACATATTGCTGGTACCAGTGGTAAGGGAACAGTTGCCTATATGATTGAAGCAATTTTAAGAGCACATGGATTCAGTACTGGACTTGGTCTTTCGCCTCACGTTTATGATATTCGCGAAAGAGCGCAAATAAACGGACGCTTAGTCAGTAAATCAGCTTTTATGACTGGTATTAATCGGATACTGCCTGCCATTATTGACCGATTTATCGCTGGCGAAGGGCCAACATATTTTCAGGTTACTACCTTATTGAGTTTTGAAATTATGAAACAGCAGAAAGTTGATTACGCAATTATTGAAACCGGACTCGGCGGTCTTTATGACTCCAGTAATGTTATTGAAAGAGCAGATAAGCTGTGCGTAATAACACGCATTGGTAAGGATCATACTCAGATTCTCGGGCGTAGTTACAAAGCAATAGCTGGTCAGAAAGCCGGAATAATTCAACCAAATAATCAAGTTGTGGCATTGCATCAAAGAGCAGACGTAAATAGAGTATTTCGACAGCAGGCGAAAATTAAGCATGCATCACTTCATTGGGTATTTAACGATGAAACGATACAACTGTCTAATCCGCGTCTCCAAGCTCCTTTTCAAACCGAGAACATAGCTTTGGCGATGAAAACAGTCCGAATATTATCGGAACGTGATAACTGGCAACTATCGATTAAGAAATCGCTAAAAGTCCTGAACGAATTAAACATCCCAGGGCGTTTCGATATAGTTCAACAGAACCATCGAACGGTTGTTTTTGATGGTGCCCATAATGCTCAAAAAGTCACCGCGCTTGTTTCGCAGTTCAAACATTTATACCCGAATGAAAAAGCTACAATTATTATCGCTCTGAAGAAAGATAAAAATGTAACTGATATTCTAGTTGCAATTAAACCAATTGCCCGAGAAATCGTTGCCACAAGGTTTCTTAGCTCGCAGGATATGAGCTCTCTATCTCATGATCCCAAACAAATTGCCGATAAATCGGAAAGTCTAGGAATAAAATCAAAACACTTTTATTCTGCCCAAGATGCTATGGATTATGCCTCAACGCTCGAAGGTATTGTTTTAGTTACAGGTTCTAACTATCTGCTTGGTGAAGTTCATCAATTACTAGGTTTGTGACAGATAATATAAAGCCAAGTAGCATCTTGGCGTTCGGACTTAGCTTCTACTAAATCATCAATTACAAAACCAGCGCTAGTCATGAGTTGTTCGATACCAGTGCGACTCCAGTAGTTTTCGTATCTAGGTAGGCCTAGTTTTTTAGTTTGCCAAGAATCTCGCAAACCCTTTTTTGTGGTCAACGCAAGCTTGCCACCCCGTTTTAGAGAGTGGAAACTTTTCAATGCAAAATCAAAAGCTTCTGAATCTGTAAAATGCAGCAGAACAGCGTTAGCGAAAATGAGATCGTATTTAGCTGGATAATCATCAGTTAGAGCATTAAAAAGTAGACAAGATACACCAGTGCTTTGAAGATATTGAACGAAGGATTTTGCTGCGTCACTTCTTTGAACTTTAAAACCTATAGTTTCTAAATAATTTGCTTCTATGCCACCGGCCGACCCAACTTCAAATATTAATGCGTTTTTTGATAAATTTTCGATAGCTTTGAGTAACCAAACTTGAACATTATCTGCTGGTTGCTTACGAACAGTGGCTAGATATTTATCAGACGCAATTTCATAGGAATTGAGAGTTTCTTCATTCTCTTGAGACATTCTTATACAATAACAGCAGATATTGCTGGGACAAGTCTTGAATCTAAAATGCTTGGTATTATATCCTCGGCCGTAGGATTTGCTACAAGTTCCGCAATCGTATGGGCGGCTTGAAGTTTATGATCATCAGTTATCTTTGAAACCTTATTGTCTAGGGCGCCACGAAAAATTCCGGGGAAAGCAAGAGCATTATTAATCTGATTGGGAAAATCGCTGCGTCCAGTTGCAATAACCCTTACTCCTGCCTCCTTTGCAACATCCGGCATTATCTCGGGAATTGGATTTGCCATAGCAAAAATAATTGGATCCTCATTCATTTTTCTAATATGCGATTCGTTAATCATGTTAGGCTGTGAAACACCAACAATCACATCAGAGTTTCCTACGACTGCTTCAAGGTTTCCTTGGAGTTTATCAGGGTTAGTTATGAAAGCTAGATATTCTTTGTCGTCGTTAAGATGTTCCCTTCCTTGGTAAATTGCTCCTTTGCTGTCAAGAATAACAATATTCCTAATACCGTATTTACTAAGCAATTTAGCAGTTGCGCTACCTGCCGCACCGGCTCCAATAATTACAATTTTTGATTCTTTTAGATTACGCTGAGTGACCCGGCAGGCATTTAATAGGCCAGCAAGGACTACAATTGCCGTTCCGTGTTGATCATCATGAAATACAGGTATGTCCAATAATTTCTTAAGCTTTTCCTCAACATAAAAGCACTCAGGAGCTTTTATGTCTTCGAGATTAATGCCACCAAAACCGGGAGCGATTGCCTTTACGGTATTAATGATTTCGTCAGGATTATTTGTGTTCAAAACTAAGGGAATAGCATCAATATCGGCGAACCTTTTAAACAACATAGCTTTGCCCTCCATGACGGGCAGGGCCCCTAATGGCCCAATATTTCCAAGTCCAAGTACCGCCGAACCATCGCTAACTATAGCAACGGCATTATTTATCCAAGTGTATTCGCGTGCTTCCGAAGGGTTTGAAGCAACATAACTACTGACAGCAGCCACCCCGGGAGTGTAATAAATATTCAATTTTTCAAGGGAATCTAGACTATCTTTCGGTACAACCGAAAGCTTACCTCGGAGTTGTTTATGAGCTAGTAATGCCTCTTCGTTAATGTTGGCCATTATTTAAACAGAGTAACAGGCGGTTGCATCTGATACAACAGTTATGGTAGGATTATCAACTAGTTATGTTTGCAACTATTCAAAAAATCGAAGCCAAATACAAAAAGCCCAAAGTGGTAGATGTCCGCTCGGGTGATGTTGTTCGTGTGCACCAACGGATCAAAGAAGGCGCCAAAGAACGAGTTCAGGTATTTGAAGGTCTTGTAATCAAAACCAGTAGTTTGAATTCGATTTCAGCCCGGCTTCTAGTACGCCGAATATCTAGTGGTGTAGGAGTCGAGAAAAGTTTCCTACTTCACAGTCCACTTGTCGAAAAGATTGAGATCGTAAAACGAAGCAAAGTTCGCCGAAATTACCTGAGCTATATGCGCGAGCGTCGTGGTAAATCAGCTCGTCTTTCCGGTGTTGATTTTGATAAAGAGAAAGTTAACGATGTCTTTGTGCCTGCTGATACGACCAAAGCCGCCAAAGAAGCAGAATCAGAACTTGCTGAGGTGGAAATTACAGACAATACTGAGACATCTGTAGAGCCAGAGCAAGCATCGAAGAAAGACACAACGAAGCAAGAAAAAGTAGAAAAGCCCGAATCAGATCCAACACCTCCAACTGAAGATACCAAAGCCGAAAAATAGATTATTTCTTTTAGTAAATCTGAGATACTTGACACACGGTGTAATTAGCACCATTGTCAATGTCTGAAGAAGAGGTGATGAACGGTGGAAATTAAATACATAGCAGGTGTAATCGCAGCAATTTTAGGTTTAATTGCACCTCTACCGTATATTTGGGCTATTTTCTATGGGAAAACTAGGCCCCATATCTTTACCTGGTTTGTGTGGACAATAATTGTGGCTGCAGCATTCTGGGGTCAAGTGATTGGTGGGGCAGGACTTGGAGCGTTAGCGTTGGGGGTCACGGCATTTATGAACCTCGTAATCTTTATTGGTGCACTAATAAAATCTAGAGATTATATTAACAAATCTGACATTGTGATTTTGGTCTTAACGCTTTCAGCTCTGTTGCCTTGGTGGCTGGCTGATAATCCAGTGGTTTCGATAATCTTGCTCGCTGTGATTGATACTGCCGCTTTCATTCCTACATACACAAAGACACTTAAACATCCTGAATTAGAATCTGCTTCACTTTACTGGATGAGCGCAGTCAAGCACTTGTTTTCGTTAGTTGCTTTAATGCAATACAACATCCTCACACTTACTTTTCCGCTGATGCTGGTGTTTACGAATCTGGGGTTACTACTGGTGATACGCATAAAACAAGGAAGATTTGGACATAATGCTATTGATAGGAATTGATGAAGCAGGAAGAGGCGCTTGGGCTGGTCCATTGGTTGCAGCCGCTGTTTTAGTAGACGACTCTACTAATTATGACTGGTCCATGATTAATGACTCAAAAAAACTAACCAGAAAACAACGCGAAAAAGCACTTGAAATCATCCAGAAGACTGCACCCCAAATTGGCATCGGCTGGGTACAGGCATATGCTATCGATGAAATAGGCTTAACCGAAGCAAATAGGCTGGCTATGGAGCGTGCTCGTCAGCAATTGTTTATCGACAACGCTGATCTGTTGATAGATGGTAATATTAAGTATCTAGAAAATTCCAAAGCAATAGTTGGCGGTGATGGTACGGTTCCGTGCATTTCGGCTGCATCGATAATTGCCAAGGTTATGCGTGATCGGTTTATGTGTATTATGGCTCAAAAATACGCAGGCTATGGCTTTGAGAAACATGTAGGCTACGGAACTGCAGTTCATGCTCAGGCGTTGAAATTACAAGGTCTAACTCGCATTCACCGGCGCTCTTTCGCACCAATAAAGGCATTTCTGCCCTAAGCCAAAATGCGAATGATTGCGTAAATAGCCAGTGCACCATATATAGAGTTCACAACAACAGGCTGCCAATTTCGGACATAGCTTGTTTCAATTAACAGTCCAACTGCTCCAACTAAGTTTAAAACATGGAACCATGCTGACTGAGTCTGCAGATATCCGAAACTAACTAGGGCATAGCCACACAATAGAGACACAACTCCAATCCAACCCAAAGCTTGAATAAGCAAATTAGTTTCTTTCGTAGATTGAGCTTTATGCTTGAGCTTTAACATTAATTAATCGTAACATATAGACCATGTCGACATTCCAAGGAAGAGAAGCTGAAAACGCTGCTAGTGATTATCTGAAATTACAAAAGTTAATAATTGTTGATCAAAATTGGCGTACAAGATGGTGTGAGATTGACATTGTTGCCCAGTCGTCGGAGAAGATAG
>CAZFKV010000046.1:0-7392 GCA_964519575.1 uncultured Candidatus Saccharibacteria bacterium
AACTGGAGTTTATGAAGTATTTTCAATCACCGAAGAGATAGAAAAGCTTATCGTGAACCATTCGACCAGTAGCTCAATCCAACAAGCTGCTCAATCGCAAGGTATGCTTACAATGAGACAAGATGGCTACCTGAAAGCGCTTGCAGGAATAACTAGTGTAGAAGAGGTGAACCGCGTGGCAGCGGCACAAATCTAGGGGGAATAATGCCAACAAAAGAACTAAGAATAGAGAATTTATTAGAACAAGTTGTAACCAAGAAGGCTTCCGACCTTCATTTGCAGGTTGGCTTAGCGCCGACCCTGCGCATAGATGGCCATCTTACACCAGCCCAAGGTGGGGGAAATCTTACACCAGAAGCAGTCGAATCACTTGTTTTTGCAATACTTGACGAAGACCAGAAGCAAATCTTGTTGAAAGATAAGGAATTTGATTTTTCATTTGCCTTTGGTGACCTTGGTCGTTTTCGAGTAAATGCCTTCCATGAAAGAGGAAATATTGCTGCCGCTCTTCGGCTCATACCTCATGAAATACGAACTATTGATGATCTAGGTTTACCACCGGTAGTATCCAGTTTCGCCGAACTTCCTCGTGGATTAGTGCTGGTAACTGGTCCAACCGGCTCTGGCAAATCAACCACGCTCGCGGGACTAATTGATAAGATAAACAGCGAAAAAGAAACTCACATAATCACCATCGAAGACCCAATTGAGTACACGCACGCCAACAAAAAGGCGGCTGTGGTTCAGCGCGAAGTTCACTACGACACCTATTCATTCGCTGCTGCTCTTCGTTCGAGTCTGCGTCAGGATCCAGATGTTGTCATGATTGGCGAAATGCGTGATCTCGAGACAATCTCGGCAGCAATAACGCTTGCTGAAACTGGGCATCTAGTATTTGCAACATTACACACCAATTCAGCTTCTCAATCAGTTGATCGTATGGTCGACGTTTTCCCGCCACATCAACAACAGCAAATTCGCTCACAATTATCAGTAATATTGCAAGCAATTGTGTCCCAAAGATTAGTTCCGGCCATCGGTGGTGGTCGAATAGCCGCGGCCGAGATACTTGTTGCCACTTCTGCGGTCCGTAACATTATTCGCGAAGGTAAAACTCATCAGCTAGACGCCGCAATTCAGACTGGCGCCGAACACGGCATGCAATCAATGGACAGAACACTGGTAAACTTGATCCATAACGGAACAATTATCTACGAAGAAGCGCGGGCAATCGCTGTAGATGTAGATGAATTAGATAGATTAATGAGAGGCTAGAACATAATATGCTTACTTTCTCCTATACCGCCAAAGAAACATCTACCGGAAAAGTCATTAAGGCTCATGTCAAAGCCGAATCAGAACGCGAAGCCGCCAATTTACTAATTGACCGCGAACTCGTTCCGTTATCTATCTCACTCAAAGGTGATTCCGAAGATATTTTTGGTGGTATACGCAATCGAGTTGGCACCAAAGATAAGGTGTTATTTACTCGTCAATTAGCAACCTTGATTAATGCAGGATTACCCCTGACGCAGTCTTTGAGGACAGTTGCTGAGCAGACTGAGAGCAAAGCCCTGCGACAGATAATTGATCAGGTTACTGCTGATGTTGAGGGAGGAACCAGTCTATCGAGCGCTTTTAGTCAACATCCCAAGGTATTCAATCTTGTCTATGTGAGTCTAGTCGCTGCCGGTGAGAGCTCAGGAACCCTCGATGAGACCCTTGAACGCTTAGCTGCCCAACAGGAAAAGGACGCGGCAATTGTATCGAAAATTCGCGGAGCCTTAACATACCCGATTATTGTTGTTTTCGTTATTCTTGGTGTACTGGTTTTCCTTTTGACATCCGTATTACCACAGATAAGCACTTTATATGACGATCTGAACAAGGATCTTCCTTTCATCACCGCAGTAATGGTTGCAGTTGCCCAGTTTATTATTAGTTTTTGGTATATCGTTCTCATGGTTATCGCTGGAATTGTCTATGGCGCATTTACTTATGCCCGAACCGAGAAGGGCAAGCGGACTTTTGATCGGATTCGCATGAATATGCCTCTTTTTGGCGATCTCTACATGTTGCTGTATATGGCTCGATTTGCCCGAACTGCCAGTACACTGCTGACTAGTGGTGTTGCGATGATTGAAACAATTAATATTAGCGCCAAAGCTGTCGATAATGTACTCATCAAAGAATCTTTAGATAACGCTGCTAACCAAGTAAAGCTTGGCACCGCCCTTTCCAAATCAATCGAAGGTGATCGTCATTTCCTGAGACTTGTACCTCAGATGATCCGCATCGGTGAACAATCTGGCTCAATCGATACCATGCTCGCCAAAATCGCTAGTTTTTACGAAGATGAGCTCGACAACAAGATCAAAGCGATTTCGACCATTATTGAACCAGCGTTGATGATTGTGCTGGCTATTGTTGTCGGTGTCATCGTCGGTGCCATCCTCCTGCCGGTTTATGGACTGGTTGGCGACTCACTAGCGCTCTAACCAGGGTTTATCCCATTAAGCTTACATAATCCAAGTATTTTACAACTAGATGCGAAGTGCAGTGGCTGTCTTTGGGTAAATACTAGAAATTGACTTGATTTGCAGTCAGTCTGGTGTACACTGTTATCCATAAGCATTTAAACAGGGTAAACATAATGTCAAAACATGTGGGAACAAATAAAAAAGGCTTCACAATAATCGAAGTTGTATTAGTACTAGCGATTGCTGGTCTTATCTTTCTAATAGTCTTCTTAGCAGTACCGGCACTTCAGCGAGCCCGCCGTGACACCCAGCGCAAAAACGATGTTGGTCGTTTTCTTGCTCAGCTAGAACAATATGCCAGTAATAATAATGGTACATATCCAAGTTCTCAGATTCAAATGGATGATTTTGTTGATGAATACATGGATGATTTTAGCGATCCAAAAGAAGGCAGCTATACTTTGCAATACACTAATACAGACCCTGATGGACCCAGTGTTCCACAGTTTCAATACCATGTGAATTCTAGTTGCACGGGTGGATCACCTGGCAACAGAGCTGTTGCAGCGGCCGTTGGACTAGAGGCTGGTGGATTTTACTGCCAGGACAACAGCTAGCCAGTGCAATCAGTAGACCCAGCAGTCTTTGCTGGTGGACTCGTTGCCTTACTCGGGGTCATAGTCGGAAGCTTTCTTAATGCGCTGGTCTGGCGGATTCATAAAGCTATCAAAATAGGTGGCAGTGCTCGTAGCCAATGTCCGATCTGCGAGCACACGCTTGCTTGGTATGACCTGATTCCAGTAGTGAGCTGGCTTGTCCTCAGGGCTCATTGTCGTCATTGCCAGGAACCAATCTCTAGCCAGTACCCAATTGTCGAGCTATTGACCGGATCGCTCTGGTTGCTCTCATATTTGGTATTGAGTCCAACATCAGCGATTGAATATCTGCAAATTGCTGTCTGGTTAGTTGCCCTTTCGACCCTGATTGCTCTGGCGGTCTATGATTTGCGTTGGATGATACTGCCTGACAAGCTGGTGGCTGTTTTTGTCGGTTCGGCAGCGGTCTACGCTATAACCGGTTCATTATCTGGCAGTTCAACTACATTGCAGCAACTAGATCCCTTGCTTGGACTAATCTCGATTGCAGGCCTGTTTTATCTCATTTATCAGGTTTCAGACGGTAAGTGGATAGGCGGTGGCGATGTGAAGTTAGCTGTCGGTCTTGGCCTACTCCTTGGCCTGCAAGGTAGTTTGTTGGCTCTGTTTATCGCATCATTATCGGGCAGTATTGTCGGGATATTTGGCATTATCTTCTTGGGCAAAACACGCAAAGATGTCATACCTTTCGGGCCATTTCTGATTGCTGGAACCGTTTTTTCGTTTCTTTTCGCTAGCACTTTAATTGACTGGTACTTTAACCAGCTAATTTAATGATGCTTATGCTATACTAGTTTTGATGCACACCTCTGTTAAAAGATTATCTAAAACCGGCTTTACTATTATTGAAGTCATGCTCGTGCTTGGTATTTCTGGCTTGCTTTTGCTGATAACATTTTTTGGGCAGGGGAGTATTCGTACCGAGTCGCAATTTCAAGATTCTGTAGAGGGACTGAGGGCCAAACTAGAGAGGATCAAAGACGAAGTGACCACCACAGTTAGTTCCGACGAACTAGGTTGTAATGGCGTAGCATCAACTGGCACAAAAGCGGACTGCATATTATTTGGCAAACTAGTGGCTTTTGACGATCAAACAAGTAATTATCGTGTGAGGGATATAATTGCCAATGGCCCGGCAACTGGTGCACCCGTATCACCAAGTATTCCAGTGACTATTCCCAGATTCAATGGTCCTCAGGATAACCTTTCGTTACCTTGGGGTTCGATATTTGATAAACAAAGCAGCCCATTCCTAAGCAAAGTAGTATTTACTCGTCACTCGGGCACCGGCGAACTGCAGACATATGTGTTAGCTCCATTGGCCAACTTGCAGCTCGCAAGTACCTACACTTCTAATACCCCCGGAGGAATCTACAGATTGCCAATAAAAGGCCCAAAATGTGATCGAGCCAATATTGTCTTTAACGACCCAGTCAATACAATTCGTGTAGAATATAAGGGAAAATTATGCTGAAAACAAAACTAACCCAAAGAGGCGACACCCTTGTTGAAGTACTAATTGCTATTGCCATTCTATCCTTCGTTTTGGCTTCTTCCTACGCCGTTACCAGCAGAGCGATTCGTCTTGGCCAGTCAGCTCGTGAGAGAGCTCAAGGTGTCGCGTTTGTCAGTCAACAAGCCGAAATCATACAGTCATACGCATCACGCGATTGGGATAACTTTATCGATGAGGTTGAAAATGTTGCGGGTACTTCCGGCCATTTCAAATTAGATACTTGGCGACCAGATACTGGTGAATTGACCATTCCAGCTAGCTTTCAAAGTGCTGCAGCTGATTACAAAGTTTCCTACACAAGGGATATTCAAACGGTTCTCGGTGAAGTAAGACAAGTTACTTTCACAATTAAAAGTACCTGGGTACCAATTCAAAGCATCGGTGTAGATGCCCTTGGCGACCCAATCAGGGAGAGTACTACAGTAGTAATTAAGGTCTCACCATCGAGGGTGTCTGAATGAGCAATAACAATAAAAACCAATCGGGATTTACAATAGTCGAGTTGCTGTTAGCACTAGCAATTTTCAGTTTCATACTGGTAGCGATGACTGTCGCTTTCTCGCAAATTATTCGCAGTTATCGCAAAGGAGTTATTGCCCAGCGGACGCAGGAGTCATCTCGCGAGCTAATCGATACTCTGACCAAAGAAGCCCATAGAGCAGGTAGTATTGATGTTAATGATACGGCTACCAAGCGCTTTCTATGCTTTGGCAGTACACAGTATGAGTATGATTTAACTGACAGGACCCTAAAGCGCGGTATCAATAATCCATCCACCAATTGTTCGGCCTCAGATCTTGGTGCTGTTGGTGTTATTGACTCAGATTCACTGCAGATTTCTAAGTTTGATGTCGAGGTAATTCAGACTGTCTCAGGAGAAACTCTGGGAATTAATATTGATGTGATTGTCGCTACCAAGACAAACGACTTACTAAACGCTACTGGTACTGCCTGTGATGGGGCTGTTGCCGGTCAGCATTTCTGCGCAACTAGTCGCATTGCAACATCAATAGGATTGAGGTAAATTATGGGTATCAACAAAATAAATCAAAACAACCAAGGTATCATTTCTTTCTTTACCGTTATATTCTTGACAACGTTATTAATAATAATTACCACCGCATTTATTCGTCTAATGGTTAGCGAACAGAGGCAAGCCACAGACAATGACCTATCATCCAGAGCCTATTTTGCCGCTGAATCAGGTGTCGATGATGCTATCGCCCTTTTACGCGATAATATTAAGGATAATGGAGGAATACTAAATCAAAGCGTTCTTGCTCCATCACTTGATCGGTGTGGAGATGAAGAGGATCTAAATACCGACTCTGACATATCTTACACTTGTCGATTCATTAGTTTGGATGTCACCTCATTATCAGGACGCCTCGAAAGAGGTGAAGTAGTTAACTTTGATCTTGTTGGAGTACCTGACGCAGTTAATGCAAGGCTGAAGTGGCATATCCCTAATGAAGATCAGGAAGGCGTTAATGCGTCAAGGGCCGTTTTCAATGGTCAGACTTGGCCAGGAATTGGCGCAAATCGACCAGCAAATGAATGGGCAACTGATAATGTTCCAGCCTTAATGCGACTACAGACCGTTAATTACCCAACTAATGACTTAGATAGGGACAGTATAAGCAATAACATATCGTTCGCTTACCCAAACGATACTGGTCTGCCTGATCGCACCGGAATTATCACATCGTCCAAATTGGACGCACCCTGCAGGTCGCTTGCTAGTACTAGTAGTAGTTATGCCTGCCAGTTTACCTTTCTAGATATCGATGGTCCAGGCAATCATCCCAACAAGTTCTTAAGACTTCAAGCGCTCAACAACAAAACCTCGTATGAATTACAGCTGTTAGATGGCGCAAATAATCCTGTAGTAGTCCCAAATCAGGCAGTTATTGATGTTACCGGCAAAGCCGGCAATGTCTTCCGAAGAATTAGAGTCACTGTGCCATTAAACACTGGTGGTGATGAAGATATCGCTGACTATGCCTTGCTAGTCGATCAAAGGATTTGTAAGAACTTTGAAGTATTTGACAGTGGTGGCGATAGTACTTTCTCCTGTAATGACGAGCCGTAAACACTATTTACTTATACTATTCAAGCTAATAGGGAGTTAAACGGTCTTTCTGTGGAAGTTATCATGAACTTTCTTGAGATGAGGATCGGTTACATGGGTGTATATTTGAGTTGTTGATATATTACTGTGGCCAAGTAGCCCCTGTACGCTACGTAGATCAGCTCCATTCATGAGTAAATCAGTCGCAAATGAATGACGCATTGTATGAGGAGTGACATGTTTAGTTATCCCTGCCTGCAGTGCGTATTTCTTAATCAACCTCTGTACACTTCTTGTCGTCAATCGAAGATACGAACCAGCATTAGTTAGGTTTTTTGTACCCGAGTAATGAATAAACAGAGGTTGAGTGTTATCAGAACGTTGACTTAAATACAACTCTATAGATTTTGCGGCAATTTCACTGATGAACACTGGCCGGTCTTTTTCGCCTTTACCGCGAATCGAAAATTCGCGTCTTTTCAAATTAATGTGATCGCGATTGAGAGATACTAGTTCTGATACTCGTAAGCCGGAAGAGAAGAGTAGCTCTAGTATGGCTCTATCTCGCAAACCGACATTTTTACTTGTGTCTGGTTGCTCCAATAATCTGAGGACTTCTTCATTAGATAGAAAAGTTACTTGTTTGCGGTTTGTTTTTGCCAACTCCAC
>CAZFKV010000047.1:0-7168 GCA_964519575.1 uncultured Candidatus Saccharibacteria bacterium
CTCAAGAGGAACTTCTTGAAGCTTACGAAGATGAGATTGGTGAAACAGCAACAGTTGGCGAAGAGCGACAGTTTGCAACGATATTAGCAATTGATACTGCTCATGGGATGACGCGTGCTGAGATTGACCGACAAACAGGCTTCTTGGCATCTGTAAAGAATAAATATGCCAATATGAGTACGGTTGGTAAAATACTGACTGGTGCTGCGTTTGGTATCCCACTTGGCCTTGGCTTTGGTGTCATCGGAGGAGGAGTTGCCGTAGCTGGTGTTGGTCTATTCCGCGCCATTCGTGGTTCTGCAAACAGACGAGCTGATGGATCGAAAGGTTCAGTTGACGATTTCTACAATGCATACGGCGATAAACTCGAACAACAGATTGAAACAATTCAGAATTCTACTGAAGACGAAGCCTTTGATCGGCTTTGGGAAAGTAGCGTAGAAGATGAAGATAGTGGCCTCGACGCAGAAGCTCGCTCATCTCGCAACAGACACGCTATCTACTGGGGTGCAGCCGGTGTAATCGGTGGTGCGGTAGTCGGTGAAGTACTAGGCAACGTATTCGGTGTAACCGATGGAACGGGAAGTGGAGTTGGTAAAGAAATTGGTGGTAGGATACCAAATAACCCATTCGACACCTTTGATGGAGTACCTGCCCAACCTGGTGAATCACAGACTGAATATTTCACACGATACTGGCAAGACAATATGACATCAGCTGATAGATATAACTGGGGTCGTATGATGGAATATGGCGAGCAAAACCCTGGTGTCAACATGTCTAATGCTCTGGAACGAGCCTCAGCTAGTGCCACACAACTATCAGATGAAGCATATAGTCGTCTCGGCTCGGCACTTAACTCGGTACAATCTGTTGCTGATACTGCCAACGCAATTGGCTCACAAGATGCGATGATATCTAGTGCTCGAGTAGGTGAGTTGGAGCAATGGTTCGCTGGTGGTGGACACAATCAAGCCGACGTATTCTATCAGTTCAATGCCCTTGAGCAAATCTACGGAGCTCCATACATGGATGAGTTACACAGCAATAGCAGTGATTTGTTCCAGAATCCATTACTTCGCAAGACGCTTAGTGAATGGTATCAGATAAACCGTTAATCAAAACGTAGTATTTACTACAACTTAATCGGTGATCATTAGATTAGGCTCTATTGATAGGTCCTGTATGCCAGTGCAGCATATAAGCATAAGTAATATTCAACATATTACTCCTATTGACAAAAACATTACATAATGATATTATCTATGCATCATCACTCTGCGGCATGTGAGGTGGACCCGGTGCATGTTAAGTCTGATTAGTACCTAAATAGATAGCTTAAGCGGCTCTGAAAATATGTTTTTCAGAGTCTTTTGCTGTCTTGACCGTCTTTCGCAGGTTGTTTGTGTATATTAACAAGTTGTATCACGATAGTTTACTTTAACTCCGTTTAGCCTAATTTGGGGCAGCCCTACACACGCAATTAGCGACATGCCGCAGAACATGAAAGCCAATTGCGTGTGTTGTGCTGCTCCCGAGAAAGTAGCATTTACATCTGTAAATCGTTACTGAGTAGGTTGAGCGGCAAAATGTGATCTATCTTATCGTCATAGATTCACTCTGACTGATAGTTTGTAAGGTATTTATATCTTGCTAACAGATGAAATCAGGTGTTTCTTATCGTAAAACAAACAGATAAACAGTACACAATCTTCTATCTGGACAGTTACGTAGCATTTTGCTCACTTTTTAAGTGGTCAGGATGCTACGTAACCCCGTCTGGGGACATCGTACAAACCGGAGGCACCGCGCCTCCAAGCAGTACCTTACCCCGGACCCAATCCGGAGAAGGAGGCATTACCATGGAGTTCAGCTGGCGTGTAACCGTCATCTGCATCATCATGCTGGCCGCCACCGGCTTGACTGGGTGGTTCCTCAACGGCGACATCGAAGTCGCTGGGTACGAGGTGCCGCTCCGGCTCGAGCAGCTGGTGGACCAGGCCGAAGAGCAGGGCAGCGACTACGCCCCGCCCAACTCGGTGTTCACCGTCTGCCACGAGGCCGACACCATCAGCCGGGCCACCCTCGACCAGATCGAGCTGGTGACCGGGCAGGAGCCGAAGGAGTGTGACTTCGTCACCAACTCCTGGCACGAGGACGCGGCTTACGCCTTGGCGGCATTCGCTGTCTTGGCCATCGCGGCTTTCCTCGTGATCGGGCTCTTCATCGCCGACATGGACATCCCTGCGTGGGTGACCGCACTGTTGGTGGTGGTGGCGTTCGTCATCGGTACGGCAGTCGGCGACAGCATCTGGGAGCGTGTCTTCCAGAGCCCCGTCGACGAGGGCGTGCGCTTCTGGCGTGGTGTCGGCGCGATGGTTTCCATCGTCGTCGGGATCGTGTTGGCGCACGTCGCAGACGATTACGTTCCCGACTGAGGTCGGTTAAATCCTGGTTTTGTACAGGTTGGTGAGCTGAGCACTCACTGAAAATAAAAATGCTCTCCCAAGGGTTTCCGACGGATACCCGGGCACGTGTACGCCCAAAAGACGTCTTGTCGCAAGAAAGGAAATCATGCGACGTTTCACGTCCATCGTCATCGCCCTCATGGTGGTGGCGCTCCTCGCAGCTGGCTGCAGCAGCGGTGGAGAGGACATCTCAGTTCAGCAGCTCGGTGCGAATAACACCGACCCATCCGGTCAAGAAGATGACGCAACGGTCGTCGAAAACGATGGAGAAGAGCGCAAGCTCGACTTCGTCGGCGACGGTCCGGGTGTTTCTTCCCCTGTACCAGCGTCCGTAGTCACGGACACGCCCGAAGCGCCTGCCGTCGTCAACGACGACGTCCGGAGCACGGGCCTCCTCACCGACTGGTGTGATCTGCGCGAGCGGATTCGCCAGCACGGGATGGAGTGGTACGCCCAGCAGTTCCAGGTCAACGGACACTTCCGCTTTGGCTGGGAGGACACCGCCACCTGGTGCCAACGGCAACGGGACAACAACCTCGACGCGAGGGCAATCGTAATCGTCGGCGTGAACAACGTCAGCGATGCGGAAGCCCGCAGTATCGCCCGAGAGGATGGTGTCGAGCACCCCGAGCGACTGCCCGTACTTCGGTACGCGGAAGTCATCAACACTCGAGGTCTCGAGGAGCATCAGCTCTCCGAGTTCGTGCACGGTCAGAGCATGGTCCGCGTGACCTTGCTGCCGTTGGTTCGTACCGCCGAGGGATTGCAACTCGATCCCACGGAGGGAGTCTTCACCGACTGCCTCAATCGCTGGCGTGTCAATCTGTTCGGGTTCAACACAACCCCCCAGTGGCCTTCGCCACACGGACCAACTGGCAACCCGCCAGGAAGCCCGCCGGGTAACCCGCACAACCCGCCACACTGGCCACCGCCGACGACGACGTCAACGACGACGCCGAACACGACGTCAACGACGACGCCGAATACGACGTCAACGACGACGCCGACCGCGACGACAGTTCCCTGCGTGGGACCCAACTGTCCGAAGGACGACACTGGTGATGTCAACACCCAAAACCCGGGCAATCCGGTCACTGGGTGTGGGCAAAGCAACTGTGGAGGAAACAACGGAGACATTCCGTATGTCTCGGCTCCGCCATTGCCGGTGTTCAACCCGCCGACCCCGGCTCCGTCACCCCCACCTCCGGGAGGGAGTGACACAGGTGGAACTGCACCATCCGGCAGTGCCGATACCCCGAGTGGACCTGTCCCAGGCCCACCCCCCCTCGGCACTACCAACCCTGCGCCTAGCGCAGGATCAGGTGATGACCACAGCGGAGAGGTTCCTCTCTAACGCTGTGACGTCGTCACACAAAAAGGTCCGTACTCTGACCTGCCTAGCGCCCAGCGCATGTGGCTAATAACCAGAGAGTACTGAGGTTTACGGTCTACCTTAAGCGGCAAGCTTATAAAAAACCGAGTACCGACGATGGGATGAAGAAGATCACGCCGTCGGTGTAGCTGTTTGAGTTGTTGCGTAAGCGACGGCGTTGCCATTAGGCACAAACAACAAAAGCTACACCGACACATCCCTAGATTTAGAAGTTTTAACAGTAGTAATTTATCGTGATACAGCTTATGCTAAATAATATACTTGCATTAATATTAAACATGTGCTTTAATAGATACATTAATCGCTCTAAGTGAGAGCAAGGAGTTGCGATGAACCGAGTTTTTGAGTCAATTAGCACTTTCGTAAAGAAAGTAAGTAAGAAGCATATAGTTGTAGCTATTGTAGCCGCATCAGTGATTGCAGTATCAGGTGGAAATGTAATGGCTGGATGGGGTCCTGAGCGACCAATTCTAGACTGGACTAATCCGGCTGATCGAGCTGGCTTTGACCATGTTGCCTTTAACTCATTCGTTCGTACCGATGTATATGGTGATGAGCGAACATTCTTTGACGGTAAAGACGCCGCAAATACTAATCCTGGTGGATTTAGTGATGCCGTGAACGCAGTTGGCAAAGATGAGCTGACTCTTAGAGTATATGTTCATAACAACGCTAACCAATATTACAATGATAGTGGAGTAGGAATTGCCAGAAATACTCGTGTCAAAATCGCTCTTCCTACCGGAAACAGCAAACAACAGCGAGCAACAGCCTACATTAGTGCTGACAACGCTCGCCCTGGTACGGTAACTGATACCGTTGATATCCAAGGTGATGGAAGCAAGCCATTTGAGCTAGAATATGTCCCAGGTTCAGCCCGAATCCTTACTAACGCGATGAACACTCAACTGCCTGACAGTGTCGTAACTACTGGTACTCAAATTGGTTATGATCGACTTAATGGCAATATCCCTGGTTGTTTCCCGTACACTTCAATCGTTACAATCAAGGTCAAGGTAAAGCAGACTAACATCAGTGTAGACAAATTTGTCCGCAAAGTCGGTCAGACAGAATGGGTACGACAGAACGAAGCAAAGCCTGGTGATACATTAGAGTACGCGATTAATGCAAAAAACATTGGTAAGACAAAGCTAAACAAGCTTGTCATAGGTGATAACCTTCCACCATTCGTCAAATACGTTAACGGTAGTACGACTGTTAAGAACAGTAGTTTCCCAAATGGACGCCCAGATACTACAAACAATGTCACCAAAGGTGGCATCGAGATCGGTAATTACTTACCAAATGCAAATGCGGTCGTCTACTTCAAGGTGAAGCTCGATGATGAGGATAAGTTCCAGTGTGGAGTAACAACTCTGAAAAACATTGGTGTTGTGCGAGCTGAAGGTACTAATGAGTTCTATAACGAAGCTAGAACAGTAGTGCGTAAAGAATGTAAGCCACCAATCTATAAGTGCGAAGGCCTAACAGCTGAGAACATTAGAAATAATGTCTACAAACTCACTGTAACCGAGAAGCTTGAAAACGCCAGAGCTGTGAAGTATATCTTTACAATCGATGGTGGAAAGAAAGTTGAAAGTCGAAACAAAACAATCAACTACGACTTCGTCGATAACGGCAAGCACAAAGTAAGTGCTGTCATCGTAACTGACAAAGGCACTACTGTAGATGTCTGTGAAGTGACTATCGAAGGCACGACTACGCCTCCACCGGTAACACCAAACCCTGAAACCCCAACTACATTGCCTCGAACTGGTAGTGCAGCAACAGCGGTAATCGGCATCGGTGCTATGGGTGCAGCAGTCAGAGCGTTTGTTAACAGCAAACGCGGACTAATCAAGTCACTGCTTAGTCGCTAACAAACTAAAATCAAAGTATTAAGAGCTCCCAAAACAGGAGCTCTTTTCCTTGTTATTTATCACGACTAGATAGTTGAACAGTTCATTTGTTCAACTATCATCAGTGTGAGTGTGTGGTTAATTACGGTATGCTAGAAGTATGCAATCATTACAAAATCTCCTGCAATCCGTCACAGATGCACTTCTGAAGCTAGATATTGAAGCGCTTGAAGGTCAGTTAACAACACTTGAAGCTGAGAGTTCTGATCCTGATTTCTGGAGCAATGTCGACAAAGCTCAGATTAAAAGCAAGCAAATTGCTCGACTCAAAACCCGGATAGAGCCCTGGCGAGCGCTCGAGAAGAAAGTTACTGATCTTGTGGAGTTACATGCCATGCAGGATCACTCGATGGATTCTGAAATAGATGTGGAGCTCGCAAAGGCACAGAAAGAATATGAGACTCTCGAAATTGGTCTGATGCTCAATGGGCCCTATGATGATTATGATGCTGTGCTGTCCATTCATTCTGGTACAGGTGGAACAGATGCTATGGATTGGGCGCAGATGCTTGAACGAATGTATTTGCGCTATGCAGAAAAGAAAGGCTGGAAGGCGACAGTCATTGACGAGTCTGCCGGTAATGAAGCGGGGATTAAGTCGGCAACGATTGCTATCGATGGTGATCATGCCTACGGGAAACTAGCGGGTGAGCATGGCGTACATCGATTGGTGCGTTTAAGCCCTTTTAATGCCGATAGTTTACGCCAAACTAGCTTTGCACTGGTTGAAGTCGTGCCAAATATTGAGGAAGATACATCACTTGAAATAGATGACAAAGATCTGCGGATCGATGTTTTCCGAGCTGGTGGTCACGGAGGGCAAAGCGTGAACACGACTGACTCTGCGGTACGGATAACTCACATACCAACGGGAATTGTGATTAGCGTGCAGAATGAACGAAGTCAGATACAGAACAAAGCAACTGCCATGAAAATATTGCGTGGCAAACTCGCCCAGCTAAAAATCGAACAACACGCCGAAAAGGTGAGTGAACTGAAAGGCCCTGACCAAAAGGCCGCTTGGGGTAATCAGATCAGAAACTATGTCTTGCACCCATACACGATGGTCAAAGACAGCCGATCAAAATACGAAACAACAGACGCACAGTCAGTACTCGAAGGTGAGCTCGAACCCTTCATTGACGCTTATCTGCGCGCCAATATGAGTCATTAATCGCTTATTCGCACTGACTACCAGCGGGGTAGTGTTCTGTCCAACCTGTCCGCCGGCAGGCAGGGAATCAATTAATGCTACTTTGTACCGACAAATACATATTTTCTTTTCCCAAATAATCTCTCTTCTTTCCAAGAAGCAATCTATGACACTTTGAATCGCAAAGTGTCGCAAACTCCTGGGCGGTCGCATTTCTTGATGTCCTCATTGTCAT
>CAZFKV010000048.1:0-4107 GCA_964519575.1 uncultured Candidatus Saccharibacteria bacterium
GATGTCCATCCGCCAGCTGGCGGATCGCTACTAGCACTCAAACGCGAAGGTTGGGATGGCATAGTTGTTATCCGATCAGTCTCTCTAGATAGTTTCCGTAACCACTTTTTTTGAGACTAGAGGCGATTTCGGAAAGTTGGTTATTATCAATCCAGCCGTTGCGCCAGGCGATTTCCTCGATGCAACCGATTTTGAGACCTTGGCGTTCCTCGATAACCTGCACAAACTGAGCCGCCTGGTTCATACTGGCGAAAGTGCCTGTATCGAGCCACGCCGTTCCGCGGTCCAAAAGTGCAACTTTGAGTTTCTTAGCACTAAGATAGGCATTTATTATTTCTGTTATTTCCACTTCACCCCGATCACTTGCCTGTGCATCACGCGCATATTGAACTGCATTATTGTCAAAGAAGTATAGGCCAGGGATGGCGTAATTACTTTTCGGTTTGTCGGGCTTTTCCTCAACTGACAACACATTATTTTGACTATCAAATTCAACGACGCCGTATCGCTCTGGATCAGAAACCTGGTAACCAAAGATCACACCACCGTCTGGATCGTTATATTTCTTCAACTTCTCACCCATGTCACTACCATGAAATATGTTATCTCCGAGAACCATGGCTACTTTATCACTGCCAATAAAATCAGCACCAACTATGAAAGCATCAGCAAGACCCCGCGGTTGTTGCTGGATTTTATAACTAAACGAACAACCAATATCAGACCCATCACCAAGTAGGTCACGAAAACGTTCGGTGTCTTTAGGAGTGCTAATAACCAATATTTCACGGACACCAGCCATCATTAGAGTACTCAGAGGATAATAGATCATTGGTTTATCGTAAATTGGCATTAGCTGTTTGCTAATGCCTTTGGTAATAGGGTAGAGACGAGTGCCCGATCCTCCAGCTAGTATGATCCCTTTCATGCCAACTCCTTAGTAATGTAATCTTTCAAAGCGTCTTTCCAGTCACTAGCTTGGAAGCCAGTTGAAGTTAGTTTTTCCAAGTTAAGTGTACTGAAACGAGGACGAGGTGCAAATGGGGTCTTGTCTCTCGCAAACTCAGTGGTAGTGGTTTCTTTGACATTCACTTTCATATTTGCGCACTTGAAGATTTCTCGAGCAACTCCAGCCCAATGTGTAGATTCGCCAGTATTACTCATGTGGTAGGTGCCAAAAGCTGGTGTTTTGTCTAAAAGATGTCGAATTGACAGAGCTAGTTCATCAGCAAATGTAAGTCGTCCAATCTGGTCATTAACTATCGTAAGCTCGTCTTTGGTTTTGCCGAGTTCGAGCATTGTTCGAACAAAATTAGGTCCATCACCAACCACCCAAGAGCTTCGGATAATGTAGTGTTTTGGATTCTGAGCTGCTGCTATATCTCCAGCGGCCTTGCTCGATCCGTACACGCTCAAGGGTTTCAATAATTCGTTCTCTAAATGGTTATCGGTCTGTCCGTCATACACATAATCCGATGATACATGCACCAAGGGGATTTCTGCCCTACGCGATGCGTCAGCAAGAAGTGCAGGGCCCACAACATTTACTTTCCATGCTAAATCCACCATTTCTTCAGCTTTGTCTACCGCAGTAAAGGCTGCCGCATTTATAACTGCGTCATATTCATTCCAATTAACCGCCTCAATAGCCATAACATCAGTAATGTCTAGCTCGTCGACGTCGGTGTAGGTCGAATCAGGGAAAATACTCTGAAGTGCTTTTCCAAGCTGACCATTCCCGCCGGTTACAAATAATTTCATTAATTTACCTCAATTGGCTTGATTGTTTGAAGAGATGGGTTTTGGGCATCTTTATCCGAAATAATTGCCTCGTCTGCGCCGATTGGCCATTGGATGGCGAGCTTCTGGTCAAAGGGATGAATGCTTGGGTAGGCAAGGCCTGCCTGCCAATGTGCATCGACGTGATAAAGATAGAAAGTGTTATCTTCTAATGTTTGATAGGAGTTGCCACATCCCTTAGGCACAAATAATGCGTCGCCTTTCTTTAGCTCAAATGTTTCAAGTTTGCCAAAGTTGTCAGGTCGCAGATCAACGATTGCTACAAAAGCCTTACCTGAAAGTGGTGTGATGTATTTATTCCACGGTTCAGCGTGGATGCCACGAGTTACTCCCTTTTGGTTGTTGGTTGAAAGATTCGTTTGAACAGGAGTGAACCAATCTGGGAAACCAGCATCATGAAGCTTTTCGGCTTGGAAAAGTTCGGTGAAGCTCCCTCTGTCATCCTCGTGTACAACAAGAGAGATTTTTAATAGTCCGGGTATTTTCTCTGATTCGGTAACAGTCATTTCACTCATTGGTTCTTTTCCGCATAGCGTGTTTCCGTTTCGGCTTTGAGCGGTCGCCACCAGTCCTCATTATCCCTGTACCATTGAATAGTATTACTAAGACCATCTTCGAAAAAGTGCTGTGGTTCCCAACCCAGCTCAATGCGCAGTTTGCTCGCGTCGATTGCGTAACGACGGTCATGTCCTGCTCGGTCATCGACATGGTCGTACCAGTCCGCTGGCTTGTCCATAAGTGGCAGGATAGCTTCGAGTACTTGTTTATTATTTCGTTCTCCATCTGCACCAATCAGATAGGTCTCACCGATTTTACCCTTTTCTAGAATTGAGAGAACAGCGCTATTATGATCGTTAACATGTATCCAATCTCGAACGTTAAGGCCGTCACCATATAATTTTGGTTTCACATTATCAATGATATTCGTTATTGCTCGCGGGATGAATTTCTCAACATGATGGTATGGTCCGTAGTTATTGGAGCAATTAGATATGGTTGCTTCTAAGCCGTATGTCCTCATCCATGCCCGTACCAAATGATCTGAACCTGCCTTGCTCGCTGAGTATGGGCTCGAAGGATCGTATGGACTATCAGCAGTAAATCTCTCATCAGAATCTAGCGGGAGATCACCATAAACTTCATCGGTACTGATATGATGGAATCTTTTTTTGAATTTACGGGCTGCTTCTAAAAGTCGCAAGGTGCCTACCACATTGGTGGTAATAAAAGGAGTTGGGCCGGTAATAGAATTATCTACATGACTTTCGGCAGCGAAATGGATAATTGCGTCAGTATCAGCGACTTGCTTGTCGACAATTTTTTCATCAGTTATATCGCCAACTACTAATGAAACGCGAGTCTCGTCTAAACCAGACAAGTTTTCTCTCCGCCCCGCGTAGGTGAGTACATCAAGCACCGTGATGTCCCAGTCAGGGCGTTTCTCATAAACGAGCCTGACAAAGTTACTGCCAATAAAGCCGGCGCCACCTGTAACAAGTAATTTCATACAGCTCAATTATAGCAAGCTTTCTGCAAATTTCCCCACTGGCTCACGAGTTTCTTTCCAGTTATACTGGCGCCTATGATTGTTGTGATTGTAGCCGGGGGAAGCGGAACGAGATTATGGCCTCTTTCAACGCCTAATAAACCAAAGCATTTATTGAAACTCGGTGGTGATTTATCGCTTCTACAGAGTACTTACCAGCGTGCCTCCAAACTCACTGATACGGTCTATGTATTAACCGACGAATCTCATCATGAACAAGTTTCAGAGCAACTACCATCTCTCGACCAAGGTCACTTAATTGTCGAGCCAGGCCGTAGAGGGACCGCTAATTGCATTACACTGGCACTAGCCGTGATAGCCAAGGAACATGGCCAAGACGTCGATGTAGCGTTTTTCCATGCCGACCATCGAATCCAAGATGTTGATGGATTTGTAAGAACTGTAAATATTGCCGTCAAAAGCGCACGTATCCATGACAGTATTGCCCTAATTGGGATCAAACCAGAATACCCGGCCACGGGCTTTGGCTACATAAAAGTAGGTGAAAAATTAAATGGTGCCTATTGGGTTGATAAATTTGAAGAAAAACCAGATTCTGTGACTGCCAAGAAGTACGTGAAACAAGGCAACTACCTTTGGAATCTAGGATTATTTGCTGCCCCAATCTCAACATTTTTGAAAATATATCGCAATCACGCACCAGAACTTGCTAAAGCTTACGATGACATTGCGGGCAGTATTGATAATGAAAAGCAACTTTTATCAATCTATAAAGCTCTTAAGTCTCAGCCAATTGACAC
>CAZFKV010000048.1:4207-7101 GCA_964519575.1 uncultured Candidatus Saccharibacteria bacterium
ATGAAAAGCAACTTTTATCAATCTATAAAGCTCTTAAGTCTCAGCCAATTGACACCGCGTTGATTGAAAAAACTCCACATATCGTTGTTGTGCCTGGCGCATTTGATTGGATTGATATCGGTAATTACAAGGATCTTCATGATGTGTTGCCCGATAGTGATGAGTTTGCCAATGCTATAGTTGGTGATTCAAGCATGGTTCATCTGGACCAAACCAAGAATTCGATAGTAGTAACCCATAATAAACCAGTCGCGATTATCGGGGTTGAAGATCTAATTGTCGTCGACACTGCCGAAGCAATTCTCGTCGCCCATAAAGACTACGCCCAAGATGTTAAAAAAGCTGCCGAAAAGTTCAAAAAGAATTAGTTATTAAAATCTTCCCAAGTAGCTGTAAGCGCTTTTTCTAGATTGGTAGGCTTCCATCCAAGCTCTTTTTTTGCCTTAGTAATATCTGCCAAAAGGGCAGGAGGGTCGCCGGCGCGTTTGCCGAGATCCTTTATAGCTACTTTCTTACCAGTTACTTTGAAAATGGTCTGTACTAACTCGCTGATTGTTATTCCTGTGCCTGAACCAACGTTGTATTCTTGGTAGCCATTTAAGCTCAGTGCTTTAACGTGTACTTCGGCTAAATCCTTCACATAGAAGAAGTCGCGGATTTGCTCACCATTCCAGTACAGTGGTATTGGCTTGTCATCGCGGATGGCTTTCATGAAATTTGGGATGGCGTGGGTTTCTGGATCATGCTGTTCACCAGGACCAAACGGATTAAAATAACGAAAAACCGTGACGTCGAATCCGTAGCTGGCATGATAGGCATGCGCCAAATGCTCCAAGGCAAGCTTGCTGGCACCGTAAGGATTAATTGGATGCTTTTCAGCGTATTCTTTGATGGGCATTTTCTCCTGCATGCCATAGACCGCTGCGGTTGAAGAATAAATAAGTTTCTTAATCCCTAATTCCTTCATTGCAACAAGCACATTATAGCCTCCGCCGATATTTACATCGAATGTCTTCTGAGGATTACTCACGCTTTCCGGCACAAGTGCTTGGGCTGCAAGATGTATTACAGCATCATGATTGATCATTGCTGTTTGCAAATCACCGAGATCACGGATATCGTCTTCAACTAGCTGTGCACCTTCAGGTACGTGATCGGCATGCCCAGTAACTAGGTTGTCGTAGACTGTCACAGCATGACCTTCAGCTAACAAAGCCTGACAAATGTGACTACCGATAAATCCAGCACCACCGGTGACGAATACATTCATAATTAAGCAGTATAACAGTGAACAGACAACAGTAAACAGCTTAAGTCGTTCAATACCTCTTGCTCACTGCTCGTCGATAACTGATACTTGAAATATGGTTAACCCGACTAAAAAGCAACGCGAGTTACTGAATTATATTGCTAAATTCATCACCGAACATGGCTATTCACCAAGTTATCGTGAAATCAAACAGGCCTTAAGCTATTCTGCAGTTAGCACCGTTGCCATGCATATACAAAACCTAACGACACTTGGGTACCTGCGGAAAAGAGATCGTTCAGCTAGGTCGCTCGAGGTAGTTAATATTGATAGTAATTCCGGTATTTCAGTTGATACAGTCAAGCCTGCAGCCGAGAAATGGCTGGTTGATCAAATAGATGCCCACTTTCGTTTCGTCGAAAACAGCCCAAAACGCACCAAAGCACATATCGACGAGCTGTATGTTTTGGTCGGTTCACTAAAGGTACTGGGGATGGCGGGTGCCTTCACCGCCTTTCAGGCGCGTCTGACAAAACTTAAGTAGTATTGACAAGCAGGCATATATTGCCTACAATGTAGGCATGAAAAGCATACAATATACAATCAGATCTGTTCCCGAAAAAGTAGATAACGCTTTAAGACATAGAGCGGCTCGACTCAATAAAAGTTTTAATCAGACACTTCTTGACGCCCTACAACAAGCCTCTGGAGTCGACATGACAAAACCTGTTTCAGATGACCTTGATTGGTTTATTGGTGGAAAGAAAATAGATAAAACAGAGTTTGATGCTAGTCAGGACTGGCTTGAATCATTACCAAGTAAGCTGTCATGAGCATGCTTGCCTTGGATACAAATGCCTATCGTGCCTTAGAGGACGGCAATAGAAAACTGGCAATTGAAGTTAGAAAGACAACCGTTATCGGCATGCCTATTGTCGTTCTGGGAGAGCTGTACTTTGGTTTTGAGAAAGGCATCCGTAAACAAGTTAATCATTCTAATCTGAAGAGGTTTCTGAGTACTTCTAGAGTAGAAATATTACACATTGACGAGCAAACAGCCCGCGGATTTGGAGAAATCGCAGCCGAGCTGTCAGCTATCGGCAAACCAATTCAACAGGATGACATTTGGATTGCATCGCTCTGTAAGCAATATGGTTATGTTTTGGCATCTGCTGATGCAGGGTTTAAGCACATTACTGGACTTGATATATTTTCGTTTTGATAGTCGTTTACAAGAGTTCCGCGCCTCGTTACAATAGTCGCTACGTTCTAGAGTAAGTATTATTTAACTAGGACATATTAATCCTGGGTAGCTCAATGGTAGAGCATCTGACTGTTAATCAGAGGGTTGCCGGTTCGAGTCCGGCCCCAGGAGCCAATTTTGACTTTTAGTGTCAGACACTAACCCAGAGAAGGGCTTCAACAGATTGATTTGAAGCCTTTTTTGGTCTAAAGTGCAGTTCGCAAGTAGCATTTGTAAAATCTTGTTCTTTTTAGCTGGTTGCGAATTATCAAAGATTTCTTTTGCCCTTGAAGCCAGTCGTAACAGATACTCACTGGTCATTACAAAGCTTTTATCATTGTTAGTGAAGTCAACCAGCTTACGGTCTAGTACGTCCATTTCAGCCTTTGTCTTAGTTACATA
>CAZFKV010000049.1:0-6987 GCA_964519575.1 uncultured Candidatus Saccharibacteria bacterium
TGCTAAGAAAAGACTTGATGCAAAATCTGTTCCTAATAAGATGAGTAACTTGCCAACCCCAACCCCAGTACCAGCTCCAACACCAGTCCCAACCCCAACCCCAGTACCAGTCCCAGTACCAGCCCCAGCACCAGTCCCAGCCCCAGTCCCAGTACCAGCTCCAACACCAGTCCCAACCCCAACCCCAGCACCAGTCCCAGCCCCAACACCAGTCCCAGCCCCAGTCCCAGTACCAGCTCCAACACCAGTCCCAACCCCAACCCCAGCACCAGTCCCAGCCCCAACACCAGTCCCAGCCCCAGTCCCAGTACCAGTACCAGCACCAGCACCAGTCCCAACACCACCACCAGCACCAGTCCCAGCACCAGTCCCAACACCACCACCAGTCCCAAGGGTTCCGGCTCGTGTGCCATTTCCAGTACTCAAGAAAAATACATCAGCAAAAGGTACCCCAGCTAATCAAGCTAGCGAGCCTGCTACTAAAGGGTCATCCATAAGCCCTAACGAAAGTACCCAGATTGAGGATGCTACAGATTCATCCCTCTCAACCATAAAGAACCATAAAGAACCAATAAACTATCAATTACAGGATCAAACTGGATTGCCAGTTTTAAATCATGGTCAAATTAACCCCAAGGTGAATGACTCAAAATCATCAATAAGAGCTAAGTTAATTTCAGCATCAGCTGAGATAAAAAATAATCTTGAGAAAACCTCAACGGTTTCAATTGATGAGTCAGTTGAAGATGAAAAATCAACGCCATCTAAGGAAACATCAGCTATTGAACAAAAAACAATCACACCAGAACATCATAAAACTCCTTTCTTAGTTCCATCAGATTCCAAGCAGTCGTCTACATTAACCCAGCTAGAAGAGCCTCCCCAAGACCCTAAAGAAATAGAAATACTAGCCAATCTTGAGGCAATCACAAATAAAGTCAAAATCAATAATACTTCTGATTCAAGCATTGACTTTGGTGACGGCGCTAATGAATCGATAGGGCAGATTTATATTGATAACGAAGGGCTGATTCACAAAGTCCAGCCATCCAATAAAACCAAGTAGGCTTGGTCAATTAAATCAGGCATAATCCGCTACTTAGAACTTTTTCTGAACCCTGATAGGACTATTTCAATCAATAATCCGATTCCTGCTCCAGCTAGTAGCCAGATTAGTGATGAAGATGCCGAGTAATTGAAACCAAAATACTTTGCTAGCCAGTACAAACTAATACTTCCGGTAAACCCGCCAATTGATGCTCCAAGCAATATTGAAGGACGAGCTAAAGATGATGAAAAGACATGAAAAACCTTTGCTTCAATATCATTATGCATTGCTGGATTATGCTTACCCGAAGAAAGATTCTGAGAATTTAAGTTAGTATCTGATGATTTTGCTACCATGATTAATTACTTTCTATGCATATGCTGATTATGTATTAATTCAAGTTGTAAAAATAAATGCCTGTGTTCATTGTACATAAACCAAGAGAGAAGGGCTGTGGAGGCTAGAAGACTAACAATTAACAAACTGTTGATGTAAGGGAGACTGTTAACGCTTTGTTCAACTTCTTTTGTGATTCCACACTTTAAGCCGATGTTTAAAACTGTGTTACCAACCACACTTGTTAGTTTACAGTCATATGAGTTTGGGTCAGATGCTGATTTAGTAGTACTTGGGATGTCTTTATGGATTTTGGCGATGAACGACCTAACCATGGACTCACCAGGCTCAAGACTTATAACAGACCACTGAATTCTGTCATCAACAACTATTCCATCATTTATATCGGATATTTCAGCATACTCCGTAATGTCACTTATATCTGTAGAAGGTATCTCATAGTCTTGTAATGGGTAATTATTTGGATTTTCAATTTTTATGTCGTACCTAATTATTTCACCAGCCCTAGCCTTTGCCTTGCTTGCTTCTGTGCCAGTAGTTGTATTGATAGCACTGACACTTAACTCAGAATCACCAGTCAGAGAGTCTTCTTCAGTGCTAGAGAGGCTTGTTACACAACTTTTATTGCTAGTTGCGTTAGTTTCAAGAGAATGTAGATTAGCCTCTAGACAGTATTCAGGTTGTTCAAGTGGCTTTTTTATTACCACATCAATTATTTGTTCATCTTGAATATTTAACTTATCCCACTCTACAACAATAGCGGAGGATCCATCTGCTGAACTTGATTGGTAATAGTTTGTAGCCTGCCCACCAGTGCTGTATTCAACAAGTTCGCTTTTATCTGGGAGGTAAATTTCCAATTGAGTAAAAATTGCTTTGTATTCGCCAATATTTTTCACAACAAATCGGTGCGATTCGGTAGTTGCGCCATTGGCTTTGTCGTTTTGGGGTAAAGATGAATTCAGAGATAGCAATGGTTTTGATTTCTTACTAAATACAATATTTCCAGAATCGTACAGCACGAACAGGCCTTTTCTAATTTCTAGGGCTTTGACTGATTGCTCAATGTTATTTTCGCTTTGCAAAGCAGTCAGAGGCTGAGCATAGTAGGTTATACCACCTTCTGTAACAGTGCTCTCTTGGGTAGAAGCGTATACTTGTTCTCGGCTTATCACGTACAGCTTCTCATCACAGCTCAAGCAAATATCGGTTTCTCTAGCATTAAATATATCCTTAGTCTTGATATTGTAATGAGCATAAATTGCTCGTAGCTCTTCCTCTTGTCTACCGCTAGGGTTCTGATTGTTTTTTAATGCCTGTATAAGAATTTTCTTAGCTCTGTTCTCGTTTTCACCTAGCCCTCCACCGACTAAGTCATTAGTGCTGGATGCTAATGAATTATCAGGGGGTGAAACATACATTAGAATATTCACTCCTACCGTGAGGAGTGCAAATATAATTGCAATCGCACGAATCCTTTGGTCTTTGGAGAGACGATTTTTAGTACGTACAACAGTATCTATCAGTGAAGGACTGAATTTTGCGTCACGTACTAACTGTTTGATTGGGTGTTTCATTTTCGTTTGGTGTATAACCTATGTGTTCAATTTAAACACAGTAGTACCACCACATACAAGACTTGCCTGTAATTCACTTCATAGCTATACTTTACTCAAGGATATTAATAATGGTGGACTCTGCTGGGGTGACAAGCAGTTTCAAATGTATGGAGGTTATCCTAAATGGCAAATACAAAGTCCAAAGCATCTGATTACGACGCTTCTCAGATACAGGTGTTAGAGGGACTGGATCCAGTTCGCAAGAGACCTGGTATGTATATAGGTGGAACAGGTCCTGAAGGCTTGCATCATTTAATTAAAGAAATAGCTGACAACTCGATTGATGAAGCAATTGCCGGGGCTGCGACATCTGTACATATAACCCTTATGGCTGATGGTGGTGTTAGGGTTTCTGATGATGGTCGAGGAATACCAGTTTCAAATATGAAAAAAACTGGTAAAAGTGCATTAGAAACTGTACTTACCGTACTTCACGCTGGCGGTAAATTCGGTAACGGTGGTTATAAAGTGTCCAGCGGTCTTCATGGAGTGGGAATCAGTGTTGTTAATGCTCTTTCTAACAGATTAATTGCGGAAGTTAGTCGTGATGGATTTGTTCATGTTCAAGAATACGCCAAAGGAGTTCCACTAGGCCCAATCAAGAAAACGACCAAAACTGATGTAACAGGTACAACGATAACTTTTTATCCCGACGACACAATATTTGAAACAGTCGAATTTGAATTTCAATGGGTGCTAGATTATTTACGACATCAAGCCTACCTGACCAAAGGTATTAAAGGCACGGTTGTTGATGAGAAAACCGATCAAACCTACAGCTTCTACTTCGAAGGAGGAATTCAGTCATACGTTCGTCACCTTAATTTGGGTAAAGACGTTTACGGTGAAGAAGCATTCTATGTCGAGAAGAAGGTGGACGAATCTATGGTCGAGATTTCACTACAATACTCTGACTCATACAATGAAGTTGTAAAAGCCTTTGCAAATAACGTTTACAACCCAGATGGGGGAACTCATTTAACCGGATTTCGCTCTGCTCTTACGAGGGTAATTAATGAATATGGACGCAAGAATAATCTGATTAAAGAAAAAGAAGAGAATCTGTCAGGTGAAGATGTTAGAGAGGGGCTGACCGCAGTAATACTGGTTAAGCTACCCGACCCTCAATTCGAAGGACAAACAAAGAATAAACTTGGAAATCCAGAAGTCAGAACCTATGTTGAACAAGTTCTGAGTGAATATCTGACTTATTACCTTGATGAAAATCCGAACATTGCTAGGAAAATAGTTGGAAAGGCAATCCTGTCGTCTCAAGCAAGGAAAGCTGCCCGTGCTGCTCGTGATAATGTCATCCGTAAAGGAGTTCTAGAGGGAACGTCTCTGCCAGGCAAGCTCGCTGACTGTTCTAGTAAAGATCCGAAAAACTCAGAAATTTATCTAGTAGAGGGTGATTCAGCTGGAGGATCTGCCAAAAGTGGTCGTGATAGTAAAACTCAGGCCATCCTTCCGTTAAGAGGTAAAGTATTAAATGTTGAGCGTGCAAGACTAGATAAGATGCTCGCAAATAGAGAGATAGTAAGTATCATCAAAGCACTAGGAGTCGGTATCGAGGAGCAGTTTAATCTCGCCGGCCTCCGTTACGAACGAATTATCATTATGACAGATGCCGATGTTGATGGTAGCCATATACGAACCTTACTATTAACTTTCTTCTTTCGACATATGCGAGCTGTGGTTGAGGCCGGGCATATTTTCATAGCCCAGCCGCCTTTCTATAAAATTGTCGCAAATCGCAAGAAATACTATGCCTATAATGATGAAGAAAAGGATGCGTTAATTGATACGCTTATTAAGGAGCGTAAAGCTAAGAAACAAGCAGACGCTGAGAAGAATGATGAACTTGACGCACCGATTGATCAAGACGAAGAAGAGAAGTCTCGCTATAAACAAGCCGGAGTGACATTATTACAACGTTACAAGGGTCTTGGTGAACAGGATGCAACTGAGCTTTGGGAAACAACCATGAATCCAGACAACAGGGTATTGTTGCAGGTTAATGTCGAAGACGGCGAAAAGGCCGACGCAATATTTAATAAACTTATGGGCACAGAGGTAGAACTACGCAAGAACTTCATTCAGACTCGTGCTAAATATGTTAAAGATTTGGACATTTAGGAGTTAGCTATGACAGACGAAGAAAATACACCAGAAGAAATAGAACACGAAATACCTGAGGAGGTAGTGGGAGATAATACTTCTAACCCTGAGACTGAAGTAGTACCAGAAACACAGATGCTTATTCTCGACGAGGATAAGGCGAAATCGGTAAAACCGCGAACGATTGAAGACGAGATGGAGGAGAGCTACCTTCAGTATTCGATGAGTGTGATTGTTTCTCGAGCATTACCAGATGTCCGAGATGGTCTGAAACCCGTCCAGCGTCGAATCCTTTATGTCATGAATGAGGCGGGTCTGCGCTCGACCGCAAAATTCCGTAAAAGCGCAACTGTTGTCGGAGATGTAATGGGTAGCTACCACCCTCATGGTGATTCTTCAATCTATGACACGATGGTTCGAATGGCTCAGCCTTGGTCAATGCGCTACGAGATGGTTGACGGTCAGGGTAACTTTGGTTCAATGGACGGCGACCCCCCAGCTGCCTACCGTTATACGGAAGCTAGAATGACGAAGCAGGCAGAACAGATGCTTACTGACATAGACAAGGAAACAGTTCCTTTCCGACCCAACTTCGACGACAGCAAGCAAGAACCCTCTGTCTTACCGGCAAAATTACCAAACCTACTACTAAATGGACAAGTTGGTATTGCCGTAGGAATGGCAACGAATATCCCACCACACAACCTAAGTGAACTTGTCGATGCAACTGTTGAATTGATCGACAACGAAGATGCAACAACAGATGACCTACTAAAACATGTGCAGGGCCCAGATTTTCCAACTGGCGGTATCATATATGGTAAAGAATCACTAAGAACCGCATACACAACGGGTAAAGGTGGCATAATTATCCGGGCTGTAGCTAACATCGAGGAAAATCCCGCTAAGAAAGACGGTCATCGAATTGTCGTAACAGAAATACCTTATGCATTAAACAAGTCGTCCTTGATTGAGAAGATAGCCGATCTGGTACGAAACAAGAAAATCAATGGTATAAGTGACCTCCGTGATGAAAGCGCGAGGGGTGATGTAAAGATAGTGATTGACCTCAAGAAAGATGCCTATCCTAAAAAAATCTTGAACCAATTATTCAAGATGACACCGCTCCAAACAAGCTATCACTTTAATATGCTGGCTCTGATTGATGGTATTCAGCCACGAGTTTTGGGACTACATACAATTCTAACTGAGTATTTGAAGCATCGACAGATAGTAGTTCGTAAACGTACTGAATATGAACTCCGTAAAGCCGAAGCTAGAGCTCATATACTCGAAGGATTAAAGATTGCTCTCGATAATATTGATGCAATAATTGCAACGATTAGAGCGAGCGCTACTACTGATGAAGCACAAGCAAATTTGATTAAGAAATTTAAACTGTCTGAACTACAGGCCAAAGCAATTCTAGCTATGCAACTTCGTGCCCTGGCAGGCCTTGAAAGAAAGAAAGTCGAAGATGAGCTTGCTGAACTCGTTATTCTGATCAAGGAACTAAAGGCTATCTTATCAGATGAGAAGCGAATTCTCTCTATTATTAGGGAAGAACTATTGGAAATGAAAGAATCATTTGGAGATGAACGACGCACTAAAGTAGTCGTACATGAACTAGGTAAGTTTAGTGAAGAAGAACTGATACCAAATGAACAAGTTGTTGTTACGATTACAGCAGGAAACTACATTAAGCGATCACTCTCAGATGATTATAAGAAACAGAACCGTGGTGGCAAGGGTCGGCGTAGCATGATAACGAAAGAAGAAGACCTTATTGAACACCTTGTTCTTGCAAATACGCATGACTTCCTGTTGTTCTTTACCAACAAGGGA
>CAZFKV010000050.1:0-6538 GCA_964519575.1 uncultured Candidatus Saccharibacteria bacterium
CAGCGTCACCCCCAGGCAGCCCACCGCCATCGGGTACTTGAACCAGTCGATGAACCAATGCCCGGTGTTGAGGTATTCCAGTTAGATGCTGGAATGAGTGAGGGTGAGTTTGAAGACTTTACTGATACGCTAGTAATCCCTGAACACTGGGACCTAGATGGGCAACGTACTCCAATGCGACCTGCAGTGAGGCTAGGAGGGACAATTGCAATGAGCCGTACTGTTGATACCCCCCGAGAACCCTGGGCTCCCGATCATCATTGGCACTCTGACAGAACATACTGGGGGGATAACCAGTTTGCTAGTGTGCTATATGCACAAAGCATCGATGGAGACGTTGCTGGTACTGGTCTAATTAACACAACCTTACTTCTAGAAGCTATTGAGGACGATGAACCAGGTATTTTTGAAGAGCTTTCAAGTACACAAACCGTTTTCTCAGTAAGAAGATACTATGAAGAGATACTTCCCGAAAAAGGTTCACCTGAAGCAATTCAACGCACGCTCGATAGATTTGATGCAAGTTCTTTATCAGAAGTTGCCGATAAAGAAGAACGTAGATACCCAGAAAAAGCATTCCCTACACTTCCTATGCACCCTATCTGGGGTGTTCCAGTAATTATGCTGGATGAGGTTCGCAGTGTGAGGATCACAAATCTTCCACAATCAAGAGGTGATGAAATTATTGATCTTGTTGTTGAAAGATACCTTAGGCTTGATCATGACGAATTAGCCGAAAGGCCATACTACGAGCGACACGAATGGGAAGAAGGTCAGGTCCTTATATTTCCTCAAGTCGGGACTCTACACAGAGCAGATGCGAGTCCTGACAGCGAAATTGAAAGAGATACCTTAAGACGCTTCATAGCTTAGAGCTAGTGGTTCAAACTCTATCGCTTAGATAGTAATAGAGAAGATTGTTCTAATTGGTTCATAATCTTCCAAACTTTAATTAGATATGGTTTAATTTGGTTCCAATTCGAACCTGTCACGCCTACCAGAATAAAAATTGCTCCATTGAAATGGGGCTGTTTTTATTTTGGCTATTGTCTGAAGGGGCTTGAACCGAATGGCGGAATCAGCCAGTGGCTGATGACGTTTTCCTTGTTTAGCCTTCCGACATGAGCTTTAGCGAATCAGGAGGAAGCAAAGCTAGAAGCCCTCTCGCCGCTACCATTCGACGCGCTGCGCTTGCTCATGGCAAGCCAGTAAGGAGAATGACCCTGAGCGTAGTCGAAGGGCCATTTTTTATACTCTAGATTTCAGATAAGTGTTGTGCTCGAACCTCTGACTCGACAGCTTAGCTGGCGATAGTCAGAGGTCGCGTAGTGAGATAAGCAGAAAAGTGCTTGCATTTTTCTGCGTTCAAACGGAGGAGGTCGTTAGACCGACAGCCCTCTCGCAGTTACCAAATTCTGTTAGTATTAATATTATGAATATAGAAATTATTGGCTTTGTGGCTGGCGCACTTGTTGCTGTCTCACTTTTGCCTCAGGTTATTAAGTCCTGGAAAACAAAATCCGCCGGTGACATTTCTGTACTTTGGAGCATTATCAATCTCACAGGTCAGGTAATCTGGATTGTTTACGGTATTGTAAAGTCGAGTCCTTCACTGGTCATAATGAGCAGCATAGCGTTGGTCATGATGTTGTCTGTCTTCTACTTAAAGCTTAAATACGGACTAAATAAAGCCGGCTAATTCAATGTCTACGGCTTAGGTAGGACCCTTATTCTTGAGAAATTTTTTCCTTTAAGACCGCTAAGTCCCACTGTTTCCCACTCGAACTCTGCACCTTCAAGCTGTTTTGGAGTTAGTACTATCTCCTTGTACTCATCGCCTGAATTTTCTAAAGCTCCGACGCCAACCCAAAACTTGGCATACGATTTCTTGGTACTGCCTGTCACAATCAAGCCATCATACTTTAAGGGACATGAAGGAATCATGGTCGGGTCATTAATATAACTCTTGATTGTCTCAGTGTGTTCAATGCTCTGATGAATCAATTCAGCTTTTTCGCGCCACAAGGGATCATCAGCTTGCCCAGGAAGTAGCCTAACATTCAATTCGGTAGCATATATTTGAGATTCGTTAAGTAAAGGAAGTTTACCGTTGTTGTCTTCAAGTGTTTTGGCCTTAGCAATCTCTAACTCAGCAAGATATTCTGATTCATCATTATATTCATCACCGTAGCGCCGATAATTAGTCGAAACACGATCCGGCAAATATGATTCGAGCCATTTCAACATTGATTGGAAAGTTTCTGAGTATCTATCAGTTTCCGCCTTGGGGATATTATTCATATTTTCTAACACAACGTCCTCAGAGTAATACTCCAAACAAGCTCCATGCTCATAAACACTAGCGATAGTTTTCATCCATTGGAGTAAATACATGACATTAAACAACTCCGCCCAGTCGATTTCTGGTGCTTCGTCGAGACGCCACAATTTATTACCACCAAAGATTACATTGACCTTAACTGGTTTATTATTTTCGACTGACCAGTGAATTGCTTTTTTGGTTACAGCTACGGCTTGATCGTCGGCCTTAACTTTTCGAAATTTCTTAGACATTACTTTGGCAAATATCGCATCCTCAAGATTGTCTTTTGGTACAGTTTCAAAGACAACTGACTCTCTCAGCTTTTCTAACTTCTCAATAATGTAATCTCGTGCATTCATAATCATAATCAACCATCCCTACTAAACACAGTGCTGTTGCAGCTGAGTCTCATTTGGTTTTTCTTGTCGAGGAACGCAAAAAAACTGTATGACTAATACTGTTTTGAGTACCGCAGACAAAAAAGCCAAAGGAGGCCAGAAGCAAGCGGTGCGGCCAGCTTCGCTGGACGGCAGGCTTGCGTTGCAATAGTACTGTGGAGATGCGGGGTAGACATAACCCTACCGTAGATAGCTTGCAAGCTACCACCTATTCTCGGTCACCGCATCAGATTCAATGTATCATATTCAATATTCCATCTGTAGTGTTATATTTTAATGATGAATAACATAAAACTAGATCCGCAGGTTCAAGTTGCTTTGACAAAGTACGACATTAAGCATGAAGTTATCGAATGTGATCCAAAACTGGCCGATACGGCAGCATTTTGTGAGCATTACGGGTTTTCGATTGCGCAGGCAGCTAACACTATTGTCGTAATGTCTCGGAAAGTTGAACCGACCATATACGCTGTTTGCGTCGTGCTCGGAACGCATAAACTCGATGTTAATAAATCCGTTTGCAAGCAAATGGGCGTCAAGCGTGCTTCGTTCGCAGATGCAGAAACAACCACACGCCTGAGTAACATGATGATTGGCGGTGTCACAGCGATTGGAATTGAAGAAATCCCAATCTATGTCGACTCGGCTGTCATGGCACAGGAAAAGGTCATTATGGGTGGCGGGAATCGTTCAACTAAAGTACTGCTGTCGCCATCTGAACTAACCAAAATACCGACGGTAGTTGTAGTTCAAGATCTGGCAATGCCAAAAAACGACGAGCAGTCTTAGTATGGATTTTCAATGGTTGTTATTGCTCGGTAGCGGATTTGTTTCGGGTATGATTAATGCGGTTGCGGGAGGTGGAACTATAGTCATTTACCCAGTGCTTCTGGCAATGGGATTGCCACCAATATCTGCCAACGCATCAAGCAACGGCGTGGTAGTCCTTGGCACATTTAGTTCTGCCTTTGGTTATCGGAAATACATTGCCAATCTTCCAAAGCGATATTTTTTATTGATTATTCCTGTTCTAATCGGCAGTTTAATCGGTGTTGTCTTGTTGGCAAATACCTCAAATCAGACATTTGAATATATTGTTCCCTGGCTTGTACTTACTGCCACAATCCTACTCTTAGCCCAAACCAGAATTAACAATTGGCTCTATGGCAATAAACGCCGTAAATCAAATGCACATTCTGTTCGTGTATTTGGCATAATCTCGATTTTGATGATTGTCACAGCTCTTTATGGAGGTTACTTTGGTGCCGGCTACGGAATAATAACCTTGGCGATATTGGGATTTAGTGAACTCAGTAACATTAATCAACTCAACAGCCTAAAGAACATAACCTCCATCTGTGTTGGGGTTGTTTCTGTCGTTTATTTAAGTTCAATTGGTCTGATCAACTGGAGTGTAATACCGTTATTAATGATTGGTAATGTAATTGGCGGTTGGTTCGGGGCAACTTACAGCTCCAAGCTACCGAGCAAACTCATTAGAAATATAATCATTGGCTTTGCAGTAATGCTTTCATTAATTTTATTCGCAAAGCGTTATCTATAGACTAATAAATCCATCATTTATCGTGTTAGAATCATGGCATGGGATTATTCTTTACAGCATTAATAACGAGTATGGTGTATTTCACATTGATTGACTTAGGCTGGATTAGATTTGTAGTAAAGCCAATGTACGAAAAGTACTTTACTAATGTACTATCGACTCCCAGCATTGGACCGGCAATTGCCTTCTATGTGATATTTCTCAGCGGTCTAGTCTACTTTGTAATACTACCTGCAATAGAAAAGCAGAAAGTTTCAGCCGCTCTTATCCCTGGTGCTATATACGGATTGGTGACTTACGCAACATACGATTTGACCAGTATGGCTGTATTTAAAGATTGGCCACTCGTGGTTACTCTTGCGGATATTGGCTGGGGTATCTTCTTGGCAGCAGCAGTCGCCTGCCTGACAACAGCAACTATTTTGAAATTCACAGCATAAAAAGACGCTGTATCTCTACAGCGCCCCAACCAGTGTGCAACAAAATGGGAGATCATTTAGCCGATGGAGGCTGTAATACAGCTCCCATCCCGCCGATCTCCCCAGTGGTGGGCGTGAGTCACGCCACAAGGGTCAAAGTGCTCTCACGAACAATAATTCCCACCACCGGGGAGACCCTACTCGCCTGCTTCTCTCGAAGCCTGCACTTCAGTTCTCATTTATCGCTTCTAACGGCTTAAGGCATTTCAGATAAATCTGATCTGCTTCGGATGTTAGTAGCGCGTGAATCCGTTGACGAAACTAACTAACTACGGTTTCACGTTCGCTACTACTATCCTCGTCCGCTAGTGCGCCACGGGGTTTGCACTGAAGACTTAGCAAAATTCGCAAGTTTCAGCGTCTTCTTTGGCCTTCATTTTGTCATGAAGAGCCGATTTGTCAGTCTGACTTTTTTGTGTTTGGTCAGACTTGTTTTGATTCTTGGCGTTGTTGTCTTTTTGGACATCATTGCCGAGACCGAAAATTCCCATCCTAAACCTTTCTAGACCAGCTGATCGTTTTTGTTTTAATGATGGTATTTGTAATATTAGCAAACTTATTGCATTATGTCAATAGCGCTTATGCTGCTTCTGATAGAACTTCATCGGCCTGAGCTATTTCGGCCATAGCATCTTGATGCAAGTCAGTAACTGCCGTATTAAATTCTTCACCGTCTAGACTAGATCCTACGCTTTCCAAATAAGGTTCTACATCGATAGGATTTCCGAAATGTAGTCTGGGTCGACGCCAGAAATTTAGCCCTTTACGATATGATACAGCGAAAGGAAGCATCGTAACTCCAGTTGGTACGTATTCTTCGTTATGTTCTTGGCTTATTTCTTGATCGTGTTCTTCCGGATTAGATCTTTCTGAACTTAATTTCACTATAGCTCCAGCTGCTCGCAGGGCTATATAAGCCATTCCTGATTTTGTGGC
This sequence comes from uncultured Candidatus Saccharibacteria bacterium, assembly GCA_964519575.1. GTDB lineage: Bacteria > Patescibacteriota > Saccharimonadia > Saccharimonadales > JAGPDM01 > CAZFKV01. Next base: position 5,701 of record CAZFKV010000050.1, read on the forward strand.
TTCGATGTCAAATTTCTCTTTTGTTCGAGTACCGCCAGGGAAAGATAGCGAATTAATGCCACGAATCAATCCATTTTTAGTAACCTCCATAGCTTTTTTACGTGCATATCTTCCCTTTTCCGTATTACTGTCTTTCTCTCTGGGTACGGGAGTGGCCGCTACGATTGCTAGCAGCGGTCTGGCAAACCTTCCGACTGGATCAGACTCTCGAGATAGATCAATTTTCGTCATTGGTCTTGTATGATGTGGCTCCCTAGGTGTCTCTGCGCGTCTCGCTGACCTGCGTGTTTCCTGTAGATTTCGAAGAGAGGGTTGCTGATGGACGGCCGCTACTGTTGCAAATGGGTCAAGCAGGTGTTTGTGAGTACCGACCATAGCAAGTACGCGATCCGATTCAATGCTTATTCGTACAGCGTCCTCGTCTGCAAAAGTAACTTTCGGCCTCATGGCGAATCTGAGTATATTTCCGAGCAATTGTGCCTGATGATACTTTTGTCGTTGTTTTCCTACCCAAGCGTAACGCTCGTCAATTTCCGATGTAGTATGCGAATCAGGGAATCCATCAAATGACGGCATTCGGTCTCTAGACATATGATTTGTTCCCATTTATTAGCACTAATATAACTACTTATAACTATTAGCAATAATATTATCAGCTATGTTCGCCGACATTAGCAAGCATAGGCATTTCGCTATTCTTCGAAGACGATGCGGTAAACATCATCACAAGTGTAGAAATTTTCATCTTTGCCGTTAGATTGCACGGCTGCGAAATGACGCTCCGGCTCACCGTTGTTACATTCTGGCTTCAAGTAATAATCTGGATCAAAGTTGTAGC
>CAZFKV010000051.1:0-6158 GCA_964519575.1 uncultured Candidatus Saccharibacteria bacterium
AGCAATATCTTGCATCTGATTAGAAGTTCCGTTGGAAACGATCAATCGTTCGATTTCTTCAGTAACTCTCAGAACCTCGTAAATACCGATTCTGCCCTTGAATCCAGAGGTACCGATTGGAGCGTCTTCGGGAATTTTCTCACGCCAGAGTGTTAATTTGGTCTCAGATTGTTCGGGCTGTTTTTCTTCTTTGCCGGCTTTCTTGGCATCTTTCTTTTCATCAGTCAGCGCAGCAGTTTCATTTGCTTGCTTGGTTTGTTCAATAGCTTCTTTGATCTTAAAAATATCTTTAAGTTCTGCTGCTTTGGACGGTTCTGGATTATAGCTTTCGCGCATCTCAGGATTAAGTCTTCGAACCAGCCTCTGCCCAATAACGACCCGTACTGTGCTGGCAATCAGAAATGGCTCTATTCCCATTTCGAGTAGCCTAGGTAGAGCAGTTGCCGCATTATTCGTGTGAAGAGTACTGAATACTAGGTGCCCTGTCAGAGCAGCTTGGATAGCAAGGTTTGCCGTTTCGCTGTCACGAATCTCTCCTACCATTATTATATTTGGATCTTGACGTAGAAGAGCGCGTAGGCCATTAACAAATGTCATGCCGGCTTTCGGATTGACCTGAGTCTGATTTGTACCAGGGATTTTATACTCTACTGGGTCTTCGACTGTCGATATATTAACACCCGGTGTATTTAGAATGTTCAAAACTGAATAAAGAGTCGTTGATTTACCAGATCCCGTTGGTCCGGTGACTAGAATTATCCCATGAGGCTGGGCAATTGCATCCCTGATTGTCTCCATAGAATATCCCCAGTATCCTAACTCTTCGAGATTTAGGGCTTTAGCAGATTCATTGAGCAACCGCATGACAACCTTTTCACCATCCATAATTGGCAACGTGCTTACCCTGATGGCATAGAGTTGACCGTTGAGGTTTATCTTAAACCGTCCGTCTTGAGGTGCACGATGTTCATCAATCTTAAGGTTGGCGAGAATTTTGATACGGCTTACTAGAGCTCCAGAGATCTTACGTGGTAGCTTATTTGCTTCACGCAGGACTCCATCGATTCGATAACGAACCTGTACGACGTTTTCGCGCGGTTCAATATGAACGTCGCTGGCTTTTTGTTTGATTGCATATTGGACAAGCAGATTGACAGTTTGTGCAATTGGACTATCCTCGGATATATCTTCGGTTTCTTCCACCTGATCTTTTGGATCTTCTTCAGTGTTTTCCGAAGATACTACTTTGCTTATCTCGTTGCCAATCTCACCTTTGTACTCATCCAAAGCCGATAAGATGTCTTTGGTCGTAGCAATAGATATTTCCATACTTTGACCAAGTTCCTTTTGCAGAAAATCTATTGCCTGTAGATCATCGGGGTCGTCCATGGCAAGTTTGGGTACATCACCATCCATGGCATATAGAACTGCATTGTATTTACGTGCAGTCCTCTCAGGTATTCTGGCTAATATCATTTTGTCTAGTTTTTTGCCTTCTAGTTCAACAAACGGAACATCAATCTCTTTGGCATACAGTTTAGTTAGATCCTTCTCTGAGATCATTTGTTTTTTAATTGCGATTTCTTGAACAGGCATTTTGTTTTTGTGACCATCAGCTATCAGAGCGTCGACATCTTTCTCCTTGAGCTTCCCTGCCCTGACCAAAAGTTCAGCTACTAGTGAATCTGCTATATGCATGATAATACCCAGCTTTGTTTTTTATCTTTTTGCATTCTCTATATTCTAACATGAGCAGTTTGAGAAAGTACTCAAAATTGAGTATGCTAACAGTGATTGGGGTGCAACATGAGTTCATTTAGTTATATCGCTGTCGACGAAAATGGTAAAAAACACAAAGGTACTGTGACCGCTTCGGATAGAACAGCAGCACGTATTCTAGTTTCTAAACAAAATCTACGACCAATAAGTATTACCAATACGCGTAAATTTGGTCTAAATATGCAAATTGGTGAACCAAAAGTTCGCCTCAAGGATCGAGTAGTATTTACTCGTCAATTAGCAACTTTGATAAATGCTGGCGTAGCCCTCCCGCGTTCACTTAATACTTTAGCCCAACAAAGTGAATCAAAGGCTTTGAAAATAATATTACCGCAGATTATACAAGAGGTTGAGGGTGGCAAGCCTTTGGCTGAATCATTGGCAAAGTTTCCTAAGACTTTTGATAAAATTTACGTAAATATGGTGAAAGCCGGAGAAGCTGGCGGTATCTTAGATGACATTCTTGAGCGGCTGGCCTTACAGCAGGAAAAAGATGCTGAAATTAGAGGCAAACTCAAAAGCGCGATGACTTATCCAGGTGTGGTATTGAGTATTACTGTAATTGCGTTCATTTACCTTATGACAACAGTTGTGCCTAAAATTGGCCAGATTGTAACTGATCTAGGTGGTAAGGATTACGAACCTCCTATTTATACCAAGGTATTACTGGCCATTAGCTATGTGATGGTAAATTATGGGATTTTCTTATTGGTAGGTATAGGGTTAAGCGGATTCCTACTTTGGCGATTCTTCCACAGTGCAAAAGGTCGTCCAATCTTCGATACAATGCTACTCAAAACTCCTGTAATGGGAAAAGTTATCGCAAAAGTTGCTATCGCTCGTTTTGCTCGAATCTTTAGCGCATTGAATGCATCAGGAGTACCTGTGCTTGAATCGTTGAGGATTACCGGCTCAGCACTTGGCAACGAAGCAATGCGCAAAGTGCTGGATGATGCAGCAGAAGATATTAAGGCAGGTAAGCCTCTGAGTGAACCCTTAGGTAAGTCTAGCTACTTTCCACCCGTCCTAAGCCAAATGGTGGCTGTTGGTGAAGAAACCGGCGACATGGAGTCTGTGCTTTTGAAATTAGCTGATTTTTATGATCGTGAAGTTGATGATGTTGCTAATTCACTAACTTCTATTTTAGAGCCCGTGATGATTGTAATACTTGGTGGGGTTGTCGGAACACTTGCATTGAGTGTATTTGGACCGATTAGTCAGTTGACTCAGACACTATAAATAACAGATTACAACAGATATAATCATTAAAAAGTCTTGACAGCATAGTGCTAAACCTTATAACCTCTCAAATAGATACTCGTTGATATTAACCTGAGTATTCTTATAAGTAATAAACGATAGGCCTAACGGCTTAATCAAAAAGGAGGGTGGGCTAACTATGAAAAGTCTACGTAACAGATCACAAGGTTTCACAATAATTGAGCTTTTGATCGTCATTGTCGTTATCGGTATTTTGGCCGGTCTCGTTCTAAATGCATTTGGTAACATTCAGGAAAGAGCTCGAGACACAGAGCGCCAGAATGATATAAATACAATTCACACGCAGCTTGAGCTGTATTACACTGAGAACAGTGCTTATCCAGCGTCATTGAATGATCTAGCAGATTTGAACCCAGAAGCAGAAACAGCACCTAATGCTGGTGAAACTTATACTTTCACGCCAACCACAAATACAGGAACTGCCTGTACAACAGCTGCCGGAACTTGTACTGAGTACAACCTCAATGCAACACTCGAAGCAGACGGAACAACATTCGAGCGAGATAGCTTGAACGGTACTCCAGACGCTAACTAGTTTTCTAACGACTCTAGTTGCATTAAAAACACCTTCCAACCGGAAGGTGTTTTTAATGTGTCCTGCTGGGGATTTGTGATTAAGAGTTCAGTATAGTGAGAATACCAAGAAACTCGCTAGCTACTTTTATTTTTCTACGGGAAACCGATCCTCGAACAGGCAAACATCAGGGATTTAGCACACCCTACACTCTATCTAGATGACCATCATTCACTTAGAGAATAATAGACTTACCTTTTGATATGCATTTACAGAAGAGACATGCTAGCAGTTTTTGTCAGTTATGGATATGTTATACCGAAAGCCTAGATAGTTTTCTACTTGTTGAATCTGGCTGCAAACTAGAGCTTTGTCGTATACAACTATCTCAGCAATATCCATTTCGCTTAATTGCGTACTAGAACTGCCGGACCGTCGTCCACCAAAGTAAATTTGATTAATGTGGTAATTTACCGATCCAATTTGTTGACTATGATTATCGACACCGTTTTTTAATAATCTTTCCTCGTATAGACTAGATATCCTTGAACTAAACACACTCCAGTTGTTATCAACAGCATTATCAAGTGTTTCTCCATAAGTATTATTGTAGTATTGAGCCATTGTACTCGTCGTGCCGTTTCGAGCCATCATTATAATTCCATCAGGAGTGTTGTAGTCATTTGACTGGGAATCTCGCATTCCAGCAAGAAATCTTCCATCGCCATCAGTATTGGCTGTGCTAGGTTTCATAACCATAAAAGCGGTTATGCCATTGTTGTTGAGCAAGGAGGTTAGCGAAGATAAGAAAACGGTAGTTCTAGGTACACGAACTGCATTCAAACCATTTATTTCGTTGGTCTGCAGGCTACCGTCTCCACCATAGACGGCGTTTGCCGTATTGTTATTGCCTGATTTATCAAGCCACCTACCGATAGCATCTCCGTCGTTTACAGCAAGCCCTCCACCGGATGCCGAACCCCACTGAATGTGGAGCTGAGGTCCCGTCCCTGTATTACCTTTTTCGGCTGTTCTGATACCGCTACCTTGTATCCAGGAGACCGCAAAAGCCATAGCGTTGTTTGCGCTCCAACCGCTTCGATTAATAATTTCTTGCACAATAGCAGTGACATCAACTCGCTCATCGGCACCAGCAACCCCGACGTCATTCCAGTTTGGAGGTGTCCATATAGATTGTGCAGTGGTTTTATTGGCACCACTTACTGCAAAGTTGCCGTTCCACTGTGGTGGATTATCAGATGCAATTCCTTTAGTAAGCAACTGTACTGATCCTGTCTGCTGAGTAGAGCTGGTCTTAAATTGTATATATGCATTATCAATTTGAGTATTTTTAGGAATATTCACATTCCTAAAGCGTAATCCTATGTGTTGATGACCTCGAGCGCTTCCGTTCCATGAAATCTCGAGATCATTACCACCATAGTCAATTTTTCCAGGGTTGCTACCATTTGCATCTGATCCTCGTTCCTCAACGATATCTTTATTAGCGGCGCCATAAAGACTATCGACATTTAAGGTATTTGGTGGAATAGTTATTGAGAACAGTGAATTCTGCTGTTGAGCATCGAGCCATAATACTGGTTCATAGTCAGCTGGATTACCTGCTACCTCCCCGTTTCGTATTATTGTGGCTTGAATCTCTCTAGTGAAATCTGCATTATCTGCTGAGTCCTGAGGGATGTATACACGGCCAAAGGCTCGGATTCGTTTTGCTGAAGCACCTTGATCCTGCAATATCTCTACCTCAATTGTTGATCGGTACTTCGAAGTTTCAACCAGATTCTGTTCAGCCGTACCATCATAACTGGCATCAAGCTCATATTGCTCCTCGGCATAGTCTATTGCTGCTTTAGAAGCAACGTGGGCTATTTGATTATATGAAAATCTAATAGTATTACTGAATGATAATCCAGACTGGAGTACTAAACCAAGTCCGACACTACTTATCAAGACTAGCATTACTAGTATGAATGGGAGCACGAAACCCTGCTGATTGTTGCGCATAATTAATTAATCTTTTTCATAGTTAAGCTTGATGACGCTTCGACCGTTTTGCCATATATTATGTTACCGAGTGTTATGTTAACTCGTACTTTTTCTCCGTCAAGCGGTGAACCGGTACCGTCAGTGTCGATAAGAGAGTTATCCTGATCATAATAATCGACCTGAAAATCAACAAGATGATTAGATAGTAAACTATCAGTCGCTTGGCAATAATTACTCCCTATATCACCCTCTGTAGGACACGTTTGTTCTCTGTAGTTCGTATTACAAGTTGCATAATGGGGAGTTAAAATACGACGATACAAAGAATAGTAGTTATTGCTATCATTTGGAACGGCAAAGTAGATTATATTGTCAATCGCAACCGGGTTAAACTGACTATCGTTACTATTACAATTATAAGTAGCTTTATATACAAACTGTCGGTCCGGGTCTCTTCTTCCACCCGTAAGTGACGTCTCATACACAATAAGCGTTTCAGGGTCACTCTCGCTATTCCATCCACCAGCAGGTGAATGCGCATCAACTAGGTCGGATGATTTCGTTTCACCGAAGTCAG
>CAZFKV010000052.1:0-6083 GCA_964519575.1 uncultured Candidatus Saccharibacteria bacterium
GATCGAACATAAAGCACTTCCTGATGAGAAGAGTGTGAAACACACAATATAAGGCTGAGACTTGTTTGAGGAAGCGATTAGCTGACGAGTTGTTGAAGCCATTGTGTATCTTTACAACGAAATCATAAAGAAGTGTGTCCTGTTCGTGGCTTTTGAGATACTTTTGCCACCAAAAGTGTCAATAGATTTGTTTCTTTGGAAAAGAAAGGATTAGTTTTTTGGTACAAAGTATCATAGATTGCTTCTTGGAAAGAACATTTGGAGTTTGGGAATAGAAAAGCTTAATTACTGCCAATAGGTGATCATTTTGTTATGAAAGGAGCAATTATTTGGTTGGTAAATAAAAAACCCGGCATGTGCCGGGTTCTAAGAAATCTTAATTTGTATTATTTGTTAGATACCTTCTGGGGCAAGCGCACCGGTAACGAATCGTACGGCACCAAAGGCTAGGAAGGCAACAACTAGACCGATAATGGCATAAAGGATGGTGTTCTTAGCTGCCGTAACGGCATTCTGGTCGCCACTGCTAAGAACATAGCGAATACCACCAATAATGAGCATGACAACCGAAATTGCACCGACAAGGAAAAGCAAGATTTCGATAATTCTGCTAAAGATTCCGTCGTCACCAAACAAATCAGTTTTAGCCTTACTGTCTTCACCAATTGAACAGTCAACACCGCCGGTTATACCACCTTCAAGTTTGTTACATGTTGCTGAATCAACCGCAAACACTGATTGAGCTGTGCTCGCGTACATAAATACTCCGTAGAAGATTGCAAGACTAATTCGTTGTACTGGTCTTATACTTAATTTCATTTTATACCTTTTTTTAGATTATATTTTTGATTATAAGCGATACTGGGATGACCTGCAAGCGATTAACCGGGTCCTGTTAAGGCGCCGGTCAGGAAGCGAACAATGGCGAAGGCCAGAAAGGCGACAACAAGTCCGATAATAGCGTAAAGAATCGTATTCTTGGCTCCGGTAACGGCATTTTGGTCGCCACTGCTGACCACATACCTGATGCCTCCAACGATTAGCATGATGACCGCGGCGGCGCCGAGAATAAATAATAATGTTTCGATAACACGAGAAACAATACATCCATCACCAAATAGGCAATTGCCTTCCTCGTCAGAAGTACATTCACCACTGCCTGCATCAAAAGTTCCAGCGGCTCCTTCGCAGGCTAGTTGAGCAGGGGATTTCTCAGTAGAATCGCCACCACCTACGTCACCTGGGCCTACTTCCGTGTCGCCACCTGGGCCTACTTCTGTGTCGCCGCCACCTGGGCCTACTTCCGTGTCGCCACCTGGATCTACTTCTGTGTCGCCGCCACCGCCAGAGGGATTACCGGCTGGAGTTTCAACAGAGCCACCACCAGTTGGAATCTTGCTCCTTTGAGCATTAACGGATTGGGACGGGATTGAAGCACCAGCTGTAAGAAATACCGCCATAGCAAAGGTAAGTACGATTCTAGTAAAAATCTTTTTATTCATAAAAAACCTAAGCTACCGCTCCGATAACGAATGATATTATTGCTTGCGCGAACAAGGCGACTGCCAGTCCGATGACTGCATACATAATGGTATCTTTGGCTCGTTTGGTGTTGTTGGCATCGCCGGCAGATAGGATATACATCAGCCCACCAATAACGATTATCAGTACTGACACTCCACCTATGACCAGTATCAGTGCTTGCATTATTGGCTTGACAATATTGTTTAGGATTGTCGTGTTATCGTCATCGCAGTTCTTGGAATCTAATTGGCTTAGCTGGTTACAAATCGCATCTTTGACCTCAGCATTACCAGTGCCGGGGCTACCAGTGCCATCGCCTGGGTCCTCTGGAGCCACTTCTTCCTCACCACCACGGACCTCGCCTGTAGGGATTGATACTTCAGGTTCTGCCTCACGACCAGTTGTTATTTTGGATGGAGATCTCTGGGCGCTAACTGACGGCACGAATAATGGAGAAGTGTTTAGCAACCCGAAAGCCAGTAGGCTAAATGCCAGGATTGAGATATTATTTTTTATATTCATAAATTACCTTTCGTTATTGTACCGAATTAACTACAAATCTGACAATGACTATTGCAAAAATGGACACAATCAAACCCACCACCGCATATAGAATGGTGTTCTTGGCCTGTTGCATTTGTTCTGGTGCACCTGCACCAACAATATAGCGAAAACCACCAAGTATTATGAAGATAACCGAGATTACCGCTGTGACTACAGCAATTGCTGGGATGATGGCGGTCCTTACTAGGCTTTCGCTAGCCTCTACATCTGGTAAACCGACATCATCAGGACTGCCAAGTATCTGACCTAGTAAGAAAAGCGCTTTGATCATACAACCCCTGCAACAAATATCGTAATTGCTGTAGCAAAAATTGCAATCAATAGGCCGATTACGGAATTAAGTATAGTGCTCTTAGCGGCGGCAATCTTATCTGGTACCCCTTGGCTTATTACCATCATAATCCCACCATACATAATGAAGCCGATTGCGACATATATTGATAGTCGCTCGAGAATAAACACAATATTTATTGCAATTTGCCATAAATCCTCAATAGTATCAATCTTTATCGAGCAACCCTGACCCGATGCATCTGGCTCAAGCGTACCAACGTCACTCCACCAGGTAGGAAAGCCGAAAAAGGTCGGGCTTGCAGAACAGTCAATAGCAAAATACTGTAGTTTCTCATACAAAGCTAGGATAGAATTAACCACCGATTACACCCCCAGGGACTAGGAAATTAAGCAATGCCATGGCAAAGATAAACATAACCAACCCAATGACAGCATTGAGCAATCGTTTCTTGGCTTCGGCAGCAATCTGTGGATTGCCTTGACTAGCCGAATATTGGATACCAGCAATCACGATTGATGCCACTACGACTAGTCCAACCCCTACAGCCATAAACCGTAGAGCTGTCTTGAGCAGAACAATGATTGGATTAGTTGCGATATCCCCATCACCAACAGGGATGCATTTCGATCCACCACCGATGCCGACACTGATTTGGATCATGCCATCGACGGTACCTCCGCCACTGTCCTTGCATTTTAGACCTTCCGGAATCGTATCAGCATTATCAAAGGCTTCTTGCAGACATGTCTGCTCAGCACCTTCGTCTATCTTGCCATTTTGGTTGCCACCATCTGCCTCTGAGTCACATATTAATTCTTCTTCTCGCTTGATTTGCCCTGCAGCGTCATCGTCTGCATCATCGCCACCACCATCACCAGGAGGATCATCTGTTGGAGGATCATCTGTTGGAGGATTGCCTGGTCCAGTCGTCTCAATCACATTCCAAGTAGCATCGACAGTAACAAACCCTGATAGCTCTCGATCTGTTACACATTCCCCTCGACGATTTTCCTTTTTGGCAAATATTGAAATTACTCTTGTGTATCCAACTGGGCTACCAACAGCCAAAGAGTCTGGGCATGTTGCCCCCGAACCTTCCATATATACATTGCCATTGGTAAACCTGTAGCTCTTAACTGAACCGTCAGTATTTATTTGATTGATTAAACCCCCTGTACTCGCATCAAATCTATCCACGTCAGGAGCAGCATAAACAGAGCTAGAAATTGTACCCAAACACAGAAATACTACGAAAATCTTGGAAAATAATATATTTCTTCTACTCATTATCTGTCTAACTCTATATCATTGATTAATTTATCAATCAGTTTAGCATCTGCCTCTCTGTAAGTGGCATTGATTGTAACATTACTGTCACCCGATAATTGATAAGCTGATAGATAAAAGAAGGATTTATTCTGTTTTCTAAAGCTAATCAACTGAGCGAGCCATCGATTATCCTTGTTAGCAAAATCAAAATTAGCTTTCTGGCGTTGTTCGACCACCCCATCTAGTTCGGTTGCCTTTGCGTCAGCAATGGACTCGTAGATACCGATAATATCTTCTTCATCGATAGGTGCGGCGTCTGTGTCGGAAGACTTTTGCCGATTGATGCCAAACTCAATAATTACCTGCGCTTCTAAAGATTCGTTGGTTAATGTCACTACATCACTAAAGGCTTCGTCTGATATGAGTTCAGCCTGCCAACCATTAGAGTAGGGTACTGTGGCATTTGTATTTGGTGTTCGTACTGATAGAGGGAAGGCAATGCTTTCGGTCGTTTGATCATCAGATTCGGTTGATTTAATTGTGTTATCTCTATTCAACAGAAAAGCTGTTCCACCAATCAGTAAAACCACTGCAATAATAGAAACGATAATGATTCCTAACGGAGGCAGTTTTCTTTTCTTTTTGTTGTAGTCTAAGCCAGGCGTTGAATTAAACATGTGTATTTTTATACCGTTTATTTGGTGTGATAATACCACATTTGATAATAAATTTCTTGAAACTACAGGACAAAAAATTAACCAAAACTTGCTCTATGTTCAATATGTGTTAGTATAATATTGAAATTACATAAGGATTTTGACATGGCTACTACAGTTGAACACCTCGATGATAGTTCGGAACCGCATGAGAGAACGCCCGGCATTAGACTCAGTCCATTGAGTGCAGGTATAGCAGCGCTTGCAATAGCAACAGCTAGCATTTTGGGATATCGTGTACTGGCTAGTGATAGCGATACGGCAGTTAGTGACCCCGCTGGATTAGATGCATCAGATTCTTTACAGCTAGTCCCTGATATCCAAGGAATTGAAGGAATTGATGTCGACGGCGAAAGGGTTGGTGTGACAAATTTTCAAATTGTTACAGACACAATTAAAGTAAATGCCTTCTTTGGTGCAGTAGTAAATTATATGGATAGCCAGGAAATGGGATCAGCTAGTAATTATCTAGCTCCGTCAGCTACGATGACTAGCTTAGATGGAAGATTACAATTTGCTGAAGCCGCCTATTTGGGAGCAGGGGACACGGGGGATGGTGGTAGCGACCTTTTTGTCCTTTTGGATGGTAGATTTATTGGTACTGGACCTTTTATTCCGGATGCTGCTGTTCAAGTAGTTCCACTAATGACGCAAGGTGGTCAGAATCTAGTTGTGAGTACGAACGTCATGCCTGGACATACACCCGAATAGATAAAGACAAAATCACATGCTAGAATAAAGCTCGTGCTTAAGCATGACTTAAATAGATTCAAACTTGGTATTTTATCGCTGTTGATATTGATGGCATTTTCGGCTGTCAGTGCATTATTGTTTGCAAGTGGAGAAGTCAATGCTCAAACACCAGATGAAAGTTTATGTGCTTTTTCTGATGTCACCCCTTTAGATGATCAGCTAGAGTGCGAAGGCAGAAGCTACGATCCCTCACAGTCTGGGTCGCGTGATATTTTCAAATTTACCAACCCCAATAGAATACAGTTCACAGGGGTCGGCCCTAGGAGCGTTACTGGAGCTATTGGACCGGGAGCTGATGGCCCTTTAGGCGGGGGTGGAACTTTTAATATACAAAACAATGGTGACGATAGTGATCTTGTGATTTGGCAAAGGGATACAATCGTATACACCGGTGACATAACTTCCGGTGACTGTACGAGAACGTTCACTTTATTAATAAAAGGGAACGATTTAAAAACTAGATTGCTAGATCCGGTAGCTGATGGGGACACACCTAAAGCAGCCATAGCTATTGATTTTATTGGACCTACCAACACAGATAGTGATGAAGAATGTTACCCTGATGAATTTGAGTCATGGGTGGACCGTGTAAATACTGCCGGAGAAGGCACCAGAGCACCTGAAGATGCTCTTGGTTGGGTTTGGGGAGCTGGATCTCTAGACCCTCGGGCAGTTGACGCTACAATCAATTCAGACAACCGTGGTGATGATGCTGATAACCCTCTGCCCGATGACACTGGCGAGAACGAAAACCCCGACAACTGCGACGCAGGTACTGGCCTAATCGATGGCTTCCTCGGTTTCATTGTCTGTCCTTTTGTTGAGTCAATCTTAGGTATGATTCATTGGGCAGAAACTAACATAATTATTCCCTATCTGATAATTAATCCACTAGGCACAGAGGAAGACAACGCAGTCTACATAATGTGGCAGGCACTGCGTAATATTGCCTTTGTATTGCT
>CAZFKV010000053.1:0-5851 GCA_964519575.1 uncultured Candidatus Saccharibacteria bacterium
TCATGAAAGACATGAACGGTCCTGCTGGATTCGGACGATACGGTGTCGGTACATATTCTGCCGGTAACTACAACTATATCCACCTATAGAAATTACTCCTCTGTTGAATCAACAATAGTCAGCTTCTCCTTTGCCGGCAGGTAGGTTTGGAAAGAATGAGTCACTTTGTCGGTAAAAAGTATGGTTTAGAGTTCTTTGGAAAAGAAAGGATTGGTTTGCGCCACATTGCGATCATAGTAGCATCGAATAGGTTACCGTCAGAGTCGGACAGGCTTGTGAAAAAATAGAATTAACTGCTAGTGTTTTATACTTTTACGTAGTTGAGTCATACTACTGGTATGTTTATTGATCAAGCAACTATTCGGATTGTCGCTGGCAAAGGTGGCAATGGCATTATGAGTTTCCGACGGGAGCGCTTTGTTGATCGTGGTGGCCCTGATGGGGGAGACGGTGGTAAGGGTGGTGACATCGTTGCCCGAGTCAAAGATTCTATACATGGCTTGGCTGATTACCGGCATATAAAACAGATCAAAGCAGCCCCAGGTAAGCCTGGCGACAGGCAGAATCGACATGGTCGTAATGGGGTAGATACTATACTTACAGTCCCGCGGGGTACAATCATCCGTGAAGGTGATCAGATCATCGCAGAACTCTTGCATGATAACGACGAAGCCGTGATCGCCAAGGGCGGACAAGGTGGATTTGGAAATGCTCACTTTAAGAGTAGTACACGCCAGGCGCCCAAGATTGCCGAAGCAGGGGAGCCAGGGGAGGAAAGGGAACTGCTCTTGGAGCTCAAACTGATCGCCGACATTGGTCTGGTTGGACTTCCGAATGCAGGGAAGAGTACTTTTCTATCCGTAGTCAGCAATGCAAAACCCAAGATTGCTAACTACCCCTTCACTACCCTATCTCCTAACCTCGGGATTGCTGATGTAGAAGGGGAATCACTCGTCATTGCTGATATTCCAGGAATTATTGAGGGAGCCAGTGAAGGCAAGGGGCTTGGTGTTGAATTCTTGCGTCACGTCGAGCGTACGGCTGTTTTGTTGCATCTGGTTGACATTACTGATGATGCATTTGAGCAAGCCTACAAAACAATCCTCAGTGAGCTGAGCCACTATACCATTGACCTGTCAGAGCGACCACGCGTAGTCGTTGCGACTAAGATTGATGCTTTGGACGAGAAGGAAATCAAAAAGCGGGTGAAGAAACTAGCCAAGATAAGCGGGGAAGACGTCTTCCCTATTGCCTCCCCGACCCGTTCCGGCCTTGAACCACTTCTCCATATGTTGGCGGAAAGGGTAGTGGCAGAACGACAATCTGCGGATGATGAAATTATCGAAGTGGCAGAATCGACAACCCCCGTCTTTGAGTTTAGCGAAAAGGAAAAGTTTGATTCTTGGAAAATTGAGAAAATTGATGAGATTTATCAAGTTTCTGGCGATAAAATTGAGCGATTTGCAATTCGACTAGATCTGACAGATTACTACGCACAGCTGCGTATCAAAGATATCATGCATAAAATGGGGATTATGCAAGAACTTCGTCGCAAAGGCGCTAAAGGTGAAGCGATTATCCAAATAGGAAAACAGCAATTTCCGTTACAATAAATTATTAGGAGATTTATTATTATGGCGCAGACTTTTTACTGGTACGACTATGAAACATGGGGTTTAAATCCAGCCTATGCGCGACCAGCTCAATTCGCTGGTATTAGGACAGACCTTGATTTTAATCAAATAGGTGAACCACTAGTAATCTATAACAAACCGAGCGAAGATATGTTGCCAGATCCTGATGCAGTCATGATAACCGGAATCACACCGCAACACGCCCTACAAGAAGGTCTCACCGAACGAGAGTTTGCCCGAGCAATCCATGAGGAACTGAGTAAGCCAGATACGATTAGTCTTGGCTATAACACTCGGCGTTTTGATGAAGCCTTTAATAGGTATCTATTCTGGCGTAATTTTTATGATCCATATGAGCATGGCTGGAAAGATGGTGCTACGTGCTGGGATATCATTGACGTCGTTCGACTGACTCGTGCGCTGAGACCCGAGGGGGTTGTTTGGCCAGATGAAAATGGCAAGCCGACCAATCGACTCGAGAAGCTTACAGAGGCTAATAACATAGAGCATGCTGGAGCGCATGATGCTCTAGTCGACGTCAAGGCAACAATTGCTCTAGCACAGCTTATTAAGAAGTCACAGCCCAAGCTTTTTGACTATGCCTTTGTGCACCGAGACAAGAAATCTGTCGCTGAATTACTTAATACAGAATCGATGATTCCGCTTGTACATGCTAGTGATAAGTACGGTTCAGAAGTTCTGAGCACCGCTCTAGTTGTACCCATTGCGCGAATCGAGGAAGGCAGACAAGTGTTGGTCTTTGATCTCAAAACAGATCCAGCTCAAATACTTGATCAGACGGCTGAAGAGATAGCAACGAATCTTTTCACTCCATACAAGGAACTACCCGAAGGCACCGATCGGATCGGAGTCAAAGCTATCAAACTTAATAGCTCTCCAGTCCTGGCACCAGCCGGTACAGTAGATGATGCTGCTGCTGAACGTATAAAACTGGATAGAGAAGTAGCAAATAGAAATCTCGCGTATGTTAAAAAACATAGTGAAGAGATTGTGGGCAAACTCGTCGAAGCTCATAAACAGGACTGGTCGCGAGTAAATGGGTCGGGTAAGAAGTTCGTTGACGCGGAAAGCAAGTTGTACGATGGCTTTGTATCCGATAGCGATAAGCGCCAGTTTGAAAAAGTCAGGGCAGGAGTGTTTGATGCAAACTTCACTGACGAACGCTTGCAAGACCTACTCGCCCACTACAAAGCGCGTAACTTCCCTGCCCTATTGACCGACTCTGAGCGGGGAGAGTGGGAGTTATACCGTAATGAACGTCTTGCCAAAGGACCGATGAACTTTGAAGCATTCGCTAAACGCCTACAGACTTTATCTAGCAACTCTACTCTAAGTAATGCCAAGCGCAATCTATTGGAAGATCTGCAGTTGTATGCGGAATCGATTTACCCATACAGTGACTAATCAATAAATTGACTAGAAAACTTACTATTATGCCTGACTTGTTGCACGAAAGAGGGCGCTAGATTTAGTAGGTCAAATTGCGATAAACGCTAATCAGCATGTTCGCCGACTGTTTGAATTCTAAACTTCAAATCCGGTTCGTTTTTCGTAGAAGTACTTTGTAATCAGTCCAATAATCCATGTTGGTAGCAGTGAAAATATCGGGACAACAACACTAGAAATTCCAAACAACCATAATGGAATTAGAGGATCGATACCGTAAATCCAGCGAATTCCTTCGCTAAACCACATACCAATCAAAGCTGTAAATGCTCCAATACCGAGAAATGTCTGCATTGGTTTTGGGTCACCCTTTTTACGAAGTTGCCAGTAGATCCACCCGATTACACCCACGCTTATTGGGAATGTGAAAATACTACCAAATATATTAACGCGATAAGAGTATTTACCTTCGGGAGTTTCATTTAATTTATTAAGTTTTTGATTAATCTTCTCAAAGTCTATCGTTTCGTTTATATTGCCAAAGAATGATGTATTAACTGCTGTAATTTTATTGGTGATCTCGCGGTGGGTATGTGTCGGATAGGCGGCAACCATGAGTGCGGTATTTATAAGAAGCGGAACTACAATGCTGATAGCAAGCAAACGAAGGCGAATTTTATTCGTGGTTGGTTTGGTTTTGGATTCAAGCTTTTCTTCAAATGCATCAGTCTTTTTTTTGCGATGACTGGACATAAAGGCGAAAGCAAAAAGCGCTACCATTAATAATTGAAAGACGGCAACGCTCAATACGCCGCTCACGTAGAGTAATGGCCCGTAGCTTGAACTAAATGGATTCACAAGGTATGACAGCACATCAATGGGCAACATCGAGAGGCTGTATACAGATGCTGCTACCCAGATTATAGAATTTTGGTTTTTTCGGCCCTTGCCATACTTACGAGCAATTTTGTATGCAACATATCCAGCGATAAAAAAAGCGATTGCGAATAACGCAAAGGTGATAGTTGAAACCAAGTTAGCAGTCTTTTCTACATCCGCAAGTGCTCCTTCAAAAACAGGAAGTGGACCGTCAATATCTAAGTACTTCTCCAAGAATGTGCGGTATAGTTTTGCGCCATGGATGCGGGCGACAATACCATCCTGCACCCACGAGCTAACAAGTAGGCTGACAGCCATTGCGCTCGCGCCGAGAGCGACTAAGCTTGATTTTAGGTTTAATGATTTCATTTCTTTCCTTTCATACGAGGGTTAATAATTTTTCGAATCGCTGGTTTATGTAGTGGCTCAATGTGGAGGTTTACAAACCGATTTAAGAGTTCTTCACCAATCTCAGTGAGTGTGTAGTATTTACGCATCACACCGCCGTGAGGAGAATCATGTTCTTCGGATCTAATGACTTTCATTTTTTCGAAGCGCCTCAGCGCCCGATAGAGACTCTGTTCCCGCACTGTAAAGTTACCATTGGTTGATTTCTCAATAAATGACTGTATTTCACTGGTATATTTCTCATCCTCTGCTAGGGCGATCATTACCCAGAGGGCGAGTGAACCACGCTTATAGACTTCGTCCCACTCGTCGAGTAGTTCTTGTACGTATGATTTATTTTCTTCACTCATTGGATATATTCCTTTAGAATAGTACCTATGCTACACATCATGAAATATAATGTCAAGACTTTCTAAAATAATGCTATAATACTCCCTACCTTATGTCTCAAAAAATTACTGTCGCTACAGCTAATACAAAGCTCGGTCATATGGTTCGTACAGATGGTGGGCTTGAGCCATTCGCCGGTGTTGATGCTTTATTCATTCAAGAAGCCCATGCCGAACGCGATGATTTAGTAGAACGATTGCGTGAGATTGATCTCGAGCTTGCAATTAGTGCTGGGGGCATGGGTCTAGCCGTTGCTGTACGTAAAGGCTTATCAGTAGCAGCAACTAGAGAATCAAGGTTCATTGAACGTGGTCGTTTTAGTCGTTTTGCTGTTTGTCATCTAGGTGAGGAAAATATAGCTGCGTTTCGATTGCGTGCCCGCGGTGTGGTATCGGCAACAGTTGAGCTCGATGACCAAGCTGTTGAATTTATGAGTATCCATGCACCAGTTGCATTCTATCCACCTGGTAGACGTCTGTATAATCGTAAATTCGCAGAGATGATGAGCCGTCTACCCTCTGATCACCCAATCATTGTCGGTGGCGACTGGAACAGTTGGCCACGACCCAGTAGACGTGATCATGAAATGTGGGAATCGGCCGGGCTTAATCATGTAGATATTGGTGGAGTCACTACCTACTCAGTAGAAGATACTATTTTCGATAATATCAGTCGGGGGATAGAGCGGTTCGCACCAACTGCCGAGCGTGTTGGTATTGATCCCGCATACTTTAGCTGGGATGGTGAATTAGATGCACTGCTGTATCGAAATACTGCTAATGGAGCAGGCTTAGAAGTCGTCCAGTCTAAAGTTGTCCCGACAGCATCGGATCATGGTGCAATTGAGGCAACCTTTGAGCTATAAAATGATAATATGTTTCTAAGTGATTATTGAAGTAAAGAACATAAAGAAGCATTTTAAGGACACCAAAGCGCTGGATGGAGTCAGTCTCTCTGTCAAAGAAGGGCAGATACTTGGGCTTCTCGGTCCGAATGGAGCAGGTAAGACAACAATAGTTAACGTGCTAACAACACTTGCTCAACCAACCAGTGGTTCAGCGACAGTCGCTGGTTATGATGTCGTCAAGAATCCTGAAGAAGTGCGTGAGCTGATTGGACTTGCTGGACAGTTC
>CAZFKV010000054.1:0-5687 GCA_964519575.1 uncultured Candidatus Saccharibacteria bacterium
TTTAAACCATAACAAATTTTTGCTTATGAAAGGTTTGATTTGATAAGGTGTATATCATATGACAGATACACCAACCAATGGTTCGCCACCTCCCGACGAAGAAAATGAGGAGATTGAAGACAACCCTGAATTTGAAAATCCGTACAAACTATTTCGTGACCCAGAGACATATGAAGTAAGTGTCGAAAGTGAGATTACTCTTGAAGACTACGAAAAAACGACCCCTCCTGAAGACTGGGCGATGATCCTATCCTGGGCAAAGCAGTTAGCAGATACCGATGCGTCAGTGGTATTCATTAATCCGACAATGGAGGGAGGTGGTGTAGCTATGATGCGCCCACCGCTAATTCACCTTATGACATTGCTCGGAATCGAAGCGCACTGGTATGTAATGGAGATAAAAGAAGGTTTGTCTGATGACGAAAACCCAGCAATTATTACCAAAAAGATTCACAACAAACTTCACGGTAGTAGCAATGAACCTCTTACCCCAGATGACAAAGCAAGACATATTCAATGGGCAGATGGAGAGAATGGTCCGATACTCGAGAAGCAGGAGGCAATTCGAAATGCTACATACCTCGTTGTCGATGATCCCCAACCTACTCCGCTAATTGATAGACTTAAGAAGCTAAATCCTGACGCTAAGTTAATCTGGCGTTATCACATTCATACTGACGCCAAAGCAATGGCCGAACCAAACACAACTCAGGGCGAGGTCGGTACATACCTATTGGATGAACTCGGAGTAGATCGAGTCGATGCTGTAATGACCCATCCAGTCGAGGATTTTGTAAATCCCAGACTAGACAAAATAACTACCTTTGGACCGGCCACCATAGAGCTCAACGATGCTTTCAATCGTAATTTGAGTGAACAGGAGGTCAGTGCAGGAATTGATTTCATTAATAGTGATATAGATAAGAATAACCAATTACTAATAGATGCAGGTCGTGAAAACGAAATCCAAGCGACCTTGAGCAAAGAACCTAGGAGGAAACGAATTACTCTGATTGCTCGTTTTGACCCTCAAAAAGGTATGGATCTCGGACTTAAGATGGGAGTGCAGACCCGACAGAAGATGCGCGACGCCGGTGTCCCAGAGGATGAGCTGCCAGAAATCGTTATTGTCGGCAATGGTTCGATTGATGATCCTGATGGACCTACAATTCTCGAAAAATTATTAGCAGAGCGGATGCAATTACCGGAGCAGGATCGCAATAGCGTTATAATCGCTCGACTCCCCCACAACCCAAATGCGATAAATGCGCTGATGGAAGAAAGTGATTTCATTATGCAACCATCAACTGCCGAAGGATTCGAGACTCGAGTAACAGATGCGATTATTCATGGAATTCCAGTGGTAGTATCCAGCCGTGGTGGGATTAAGACTCAAGTAATTGAAGGTATGTCAGGACTAGTACTTGATTTTCATAAGCCAGACTATGATTTGCCTAAGGGAGCAGAATTTTTGAGCTATCATCTTATGAACCGTGTTGCTTACGAAGAACTGGTGAGGACCACCAAGCAAGCCGCCGAAGAATTCAACAAGCGAGAATTTGTAACTGCCGCCAATGCCGCGCGATGGATGCGTCTATTTTTAACTTTGCGCAATAATGAGTCAATCGATAGAAAATGGAAGATGAGCGAATTCGTAAATACATATCAAGACGATTTAATTGCAGCCTAAGTTCGTTTTATCATTGTCTACCTAATACCCTAAATAAAAAGTGCAAAAATTTACCTCTGTTAAGGGTCGAACCCTTTAAGTTCATTAAACCGATACTACAGCTGGTCGGTAGTCTCAATTTCTTCTTCGTGCGGTACAAACACTGGCTGGCCATTCTCATCTAGCTCATACGTGCCATCGGTACTTGGTGTAGAGTTAATTCTGTCAATTCTACCCTGATTACCATAACGAACGGTAGTACCATACCCAATTATTGAGGATCTTCGAATTATCTCATCGATTTCTCCGTCCGGTAAATCACCTTCGTGGAATGGGAAACAACTTTCTAAATTTGCCATATTACGGTACTCATATAAAAATTATAGTAACACATTTAAAAAGAAAAGAAAATGCTTTAATTACTTTATTAAAGCTATAGAAAGATTAGAGATGATAATGAGAGTTTGGTGTTTTGTAGGTGAGTGCTGGGGTTGGAGGGTGATTAGATATGCTTGGATGGTTTGCCGCAGGTGGCAAGGATTTGCTGAAATCAAGATTACTATTCATTGCTTAACTTGCCGAACCAGCAAGGCAGATGCGGCTGCGTGCCACAGAGCTGCCCTGCCGGACGACGTTCACTTGGTCAAGTGCGGGCGCGGGGCGCTGGCTTCTTCTTGGTCGTTCTTCCGGCGTTCGGTCCGGACTTCGGGTTCCAACCAGCCCGACGCTGAGCGCGGGGTGGCTTTGATGCTCGTCGCATGCCGTTTCTGGGCAAATCTCCCCCTTGGGGTTGTTCTCCAATGTTGTGCTCTATCTCCCGACAGTGCGCGCTAGATTCATGCAGAATCCACTGCGCACCGTCCGAAGCATGCATTATCATCTCAAAGTGCATGCCTAGAACTCCTTCCCGCCATGCTCTGCAGGTGGAATCTCCTAGACACTATTATTCTCGCACAAAAGTGCGACAATAGTTATGTAGCATACCATCTAAGTAGAAATTATGCAATAATGCGCATGAATCGCGATAGTACCTTGGCTACTTATGAAAAGTTGGATAAATAACTGAGTTAACCTCAGTTATTGCTCAAAAGTTGTACTCCCAAACTTGCTGTTGCTTATAATTTGAGTAGCGAAGCCAGGTTGGAGTAACTTTGTAGAATTGGACATCTGGGTTTTCTAAGTATTGGGCGGCTGGTGATTTCTTGTCGATAAATCGTTGCTTAAATGCCGAGATCTCAGTTTCTGATGTTACCCTTTCTGCATTTCCTTGGTACTGAAGGGTGGTGAGCGAAGCAACATCCCAGCCGATAACAAATGAAACTTTATTGCTAAGTTGAAGATTTGCAGCTTTGCGTGATGATTCTTTGGTTTGGAAATAAAGACTGCCTGATTCGTCCTCGGCAAAACCAATCAGAGCTGACTGGGGTTGGCCCGATTCAGATACGGTTGAGATGATTGTCATCAAATTAGCCGTAAGAACGTCTTGTATAGCCTTTTTTTGCTCTTCATTCATTTGATTAGTATACCAGAGCTGGAACCCTATCCATCAACATACAGTTTCTCTATTAATCAACTCACTCATATTTGTTACTGTGATTTCTGATGCAAAAAGTCTGTGATACTTCCTCTGTTAAGGGTCAAACCCTTTAATTTCTATGTAGATATATGTACATTTGAGAGTGCCTTGGGCGAATAGTTAACGTCTATTGGTTTGGATAAATAAACTGGTATATTGAAATGGTAATGCCAAAATTAACACGAAGTATAGGGTGGAAGACGTACGGCCTGTTCGGTCTGGGCAATATCGTTGGTGCTGGTATCTATGTGCTTATTGGCGAAGTCGCAGCTGTAGCAGGCACTGGGCTGATCTGGACATTTGTTGTTGCAGGTCTGGTCGCATCCCTCACCGTCTACTCGTACGGCGCCCTCGCCAGCAAATATCCGCGTAGCGCTGGGGCATCTGTCTATGTGCTCAAAAGCTTCAACGCTAGAACGCTCAGTCTGATTGTGGGTTTGGTACTAGCGTTTTCCGGAATCGTCTCAGGGGGTGTTCTGTTAAACGGCTTTGCCAACTATGCTTTTGAGCTGTCAGGCATTCCTACGACCTACTTTATTGTTGCTGCAGTACTCGTCCTAGCAGCAGTCACGCTGCGTGGCATTAAGGAAAGTATTACGCTTGCTGTCATTATCACTCTAATCGAAGTCACGGGACTACTACTGGTGAGTGCAGCTGCATTCATGAGTCCTAGCTTCACGGACAATGCCATGACTGCTCTCTCGACGAGTTTGCAGCCAGGTATTCTGCCTATCATGGCAGGTAGCTTCCTGGCGTTCTATGCCTTTATCGGCTTTGAGGACATGGTCAACGTAGCCGAAGAAGTGCGTAATCCGTCTGTGAATGTGAAGAAAGCAATGTATTTCGCCATTATTGCTGCTATTGCGCTCTATACGCTGGTTGCAGTAGCGGCTTTGTCCGTATTGTCAGCGAGCGAACTCGGTGAATCTAAGGCGCCACTGGCTGCGGTCTATAAGACAGCGACTGGTTACGGGTTTCCGCTGGTGACCTATATCGGACTATTCGCCATCGTAAATGGCGTCATCGCTCAGATCATCATGGGTTCACGCGTCCTCTATGGTCTATCATCACAGAAGCTTCTGCCAGCTTGGTTCGGTGTGGTAGGCAAAAAGACCCACACCCCGACAAATGCCACGTTGCTCATCGTTGTCGTGATGCTCGCCGCGGCTCTCAGCTTGCCACTGGCGACACTCGCAGGACTAACAAGTCTCGCACTCCTCGTGATCTTCACGATAGTTCACGCCGCATGCATCAAACTCAGACACCAACTAAACATTAACCCATTTCTCCCAAGCCTCGGCATCGCCCTGAACCTCATAGTAATCGCCTTCCAACTCATCGGCTAATCCAGCCAAATACAGAAATGCACGATTTCTCCCCTGTTAAGGGTCGAACCCTTTAGTCATTGATTTGCCTTTACTTAATTTCGGCGGGGAGGAAGCCGTCTTCGGGGTTGAAGTCGGCTTCCCATTTGTAGTCTTTGTTGTAGCCGAGCTCTTTCATAAGTTTGGTCGGTGCGTTGCGTAAGTGTAGTGGGACTTTGGCGTTCGGGTGATCTGATGTCATTTTCTTAGCAGTGTGCATGCTATTAGCGACGGCTCGTGATTTCTTGGCTTGACACATCGCGATAACGCCATGCGCAAGGGCGTACTCCCCTTCGGGTAGTCCGATTCGTTCTATGGCTTGGAAGACAGCAACCGCAAGAGTGATGACATGTGGGCTAGCCATACCGACGTCTTCGCTGGCGAAGATGACTATACGCCGGGCTATGAACTTGGGGTCTTCGCCCGCATTGAGCATGCGAAACAGATAATATAGAGCGGCTTCCTCATTGCTGCCACGCATGCTTTTGATGAAGGCACTGATGACGTTGTAATGCTCTTCGCCGTTTTTGTCATAGCTTGGCACTGTCTGTTGCATGGCCTGAGTTATGTCATCTGGTTCGATTGTCTCGCCCTTACTGATTGCTTTGGCAGATTCGAGCGCACTGAGTGCACGACGAGCATCGCCTTGGGCTAGTTCTGCCAGCAGTTTGGTTGCCATGGGGGCAATCTTGCTTTTGAGCTCCTTCACACCACGTTTGATGAGCTTTTCGAGGTCTTTGTTATCGAGTGGTTCGAGCACGATGACTTTGCTACGACTGAGCAATGCGCCGATGACTTCAAAACTCGGGTTTTCGGTGGTGGCACCAATGAGCACGATCGTTCCATTTTCGACATGTGGCAGAAAGGCATCTTGCTGCGCCTTGTTAAACCTGTGAATCTCATCAACAAACAGCAAAGTCCGCATCTGTAGCCGCTGATTCTGCTGCGCATGAGTTATGACTTTACGTACGTCTGCCAGGCCACTGGTGACAGCAGATATCTCGATGAAGTCCGCATTCCAGGCCTCCCCCATGATTCGCGCCAGTGTTGTCTTGCCTGTCCCAGGCGGCCCCCAGAG
>CAZFKV010000055.1:0-5609 GCA_964519575.1 uncultured Candidatus Saccharibacteria bacterium
AGGAGATCGACCCCCTCGGGAGAGAGACCGTCTACGTCTACGGCAACAACAACACACCCGACGCCAACCCGACGACCGGCGAGGGGATGGACTTGCTACAGGTGAAGAGGAAGAACGGGGGCAGCTATGACGTGCAGTGGAGCGCGACCTACAACACTCAGCACCTGCCCCTCGCGATCACGGACGCGTCGGGGCAGACGACTGCCTACACCTACAACGCTGCGGGCCAGATGCTCACGGTGACGACTCCTGAACGGGCGGGGATCAGCGAGAACCGGACGACGACCTACGTCTATGACGCCGATGGCTACCTTCAGAGCACGACCGGGCCCGCGACGGGAGCGACGACGAGCTACACCTACGATGCTTACGGTCGTGTGCGAACGAGGACGGAGCCTGAGGGCTACACGTTCACGCTGGACTACGACGCGCTGGACAGGACGACGAAGCTCACATTCCCTGACGCCACGTACGAGGAGACCGCGTACGAAAGGCTCGATGCGGTACGACACCGCGATCGGCTTGGGCGGTGGACCCAGACGTTCTACGACGCGTTGCGGCGCGTGGTGGCGACACGCGACGCCACCGGCCACACGACCCAGTATCAGTACGGGGGCTCCGGATGTGCGTCGTGTGGCGGAGGCGGTGACAAGCTGACGAAGAGCATCGACTCGCGTGGGAATGGGACCGCATGGGACTACGACCTGCAGGGGCGCATCGTCAGCGAGAGCCGCGCCAATGGTGCGGCCTACGAGTACTCGTACGAGAACACCTCGAGCCGCCTCAAGACGGCCCGAGACGCGCGCGGGAACGTGAAGACCTACAGCTACTACCTCGATGGGAAGCTTAAGGACATCGCGTATACGAAGGTCGCGGGGACGGCTGACACGCCGAACGTGAGCATCACCTATGATCCCGTGTACGGCCGCACAGCAGCTGTCAACGACGGCTCGGGCACGACGACGTTCGAGTACCAGACCATCACGACCCCTCTGACTCTCGGCACCGGGCGGCTGAAGAGTATCGACGGCCCATTCGCCGGCGACACCATTGAGTTTGGCTACGATGAGCTCGGACGAGTGGTGACACGCTCCATCGGGGGTGCGGCAAACCTGGAGACGCGCAATTTCGACGCGCTCGGACGTCTCGGCGGCCTGACGAATGCGCTGGGGCAGTTCACCTACGCCTACGATGGCGTCTCAAGCCGCAACGCCTCCGTGACCTACCCCACCGGCCAGCTCACCACCTACGCCTATTTCGATGCTCTGGGCGACTACCGCCTGCGGGAGATTCACAACAAGCGAGCTGACGGGGCGACGATATCCCGCTTCGAGTACGGCTACGACCTCACAGGCAACATCAGCGCGTGGCGTCAGGAAGCGGGCGGCGAAGCCGCCACGGCCTACGGACTCGGATACGACCAGACCGATCAGCTGACGGCTGCCATCCTGAAGACCACGACCGCCACGCCGGAGATTCTCAAGCGGTACTACTACTCGTACGATGCGGCTGGCAACAGGACTGCCGAGCAGATCGACGACGCCGTGACCTCCGCGATCTACAACAACATGAATCAGCTGGTTTCCCAGCAAGCTGGTGGCGCGCTGCTCTTCAAGGGCACGGTGAGCGAGCCAGGAACGGTCACCGTCGGTGGGAAGCCCGCGACCCTCGCCGCCGACAACCGCTTCGAAGGGCAGTCCGTGGTGCCGGCTGGCACCGGACAGTTGGCGGTCACAGCTACGGACCCCTCCGGCAACACGCGCACGAACACCTACGAGGTCACACAAGGAGCCACCAGCAAGGTCTTCACGTACGACCTGAACGGCAACATGATTTCGGATGGCCCACGTACTTACGAGTGGGATGTCGAGAACCGGCTGGTCGCCGTGCATGATGGGAGCCACTCGACCGAGTTTGCATACGATGCGTTCGGACGCCGGTGGGCGGTGACGGAAAAGGAGGGAGGCGCTGTCGTCACCGACCGGCGATACGTGCGTTGCAGCTCGCGCCTGTGTGAAGAACGCGATGCATCGGGAGCCGTGGTGCTGGCGAGATTCTTTGCCGACGGCAAGGTCGAAGCCGGGACGCCGTACTTCTATTCGAAGGACCACCTCGGCAGCGTCCGGGAGATCAGCCAGACGGACGGCACGCTGCGTGGTCGCTATGCGTTCGATATGTACGGCCGCCGAACTCAGACTCAGGGCAACATCGACTCGCAGCTAGGCTTCACGGGTCACGAGACCTACCTACCTTCCGGGCTCATCGGCACACACTACCGTCTGTACGATCCGGGTCTGGCGACCTGGCTGAGCGAGGACCGCATTGCTCCCGTGGCGGGCGAGAGCCTCTACCGGTATGTCGAGAGCAACCCCGTGAAGCTGTGGGATCCGGACGGGGCGGAGGGGGCGGCTGCGACAATCAAGAAGTGGTGCAAGCGAGTCATTCCCTTGGCGGCCTTGGGCGGGGCCGTGGCGAGGATCAAGAAGAACTGGGACTGTGGCACCGAGGAGGTCGATTGTTTCCGTGAAGTCGATGAGCGGTGCCGGTGTCAGAACAAACCTGACTGGGGCTACGATCATGCGGCACGCATCGTCGACCGGAACACCGCGAAGCGCTTCGAGTGTGTCAAGACCTACGAAGGCTGCTGCAAATCCAACTACTGGAACTGCGTCAAGCAGAAACTCAGCATGGGCATGTTTGGCGGCCCGGCTGAGGACTGCTTCGGGGATCTCCCACCATGCGATGCGGAATAAAGCGACCGACGCTGGCCGCCTGTCTGGCTGTGCTGGCAGGCTGCGGCAGCAGCTGGACTGAGAAAGCTTCTGAACATGGGCGGTTTCGCGTAGACATGCCCGAGCCGGTGACGGAGCTGGCCGGCCGGGTAGCGATGCCGCGGCAGGAGCTGCTGCTGGAGGGCTATGGCGCGACGGCGTATCGCCGGCCGCAGTGGCTCTTCGGGCAACACGGCGCGGCACCCCTGGACGCGATATCGGTCACGGTGCAGTGTGCAGAAGTGTCGACGATGGACGCCGCGGAGCGCAGCCGGCTTGCAGCTGAGATCGCAGCTCTTCGTCGCGAAGAACGCCAGAGGCAGAACAGCGGCAAGGTGGTGTCGGAGGGTGCTGTCAGCTCCGCTGGCTGTGCAGGTGTCGAGACCGAGATGGCACTCAGCTTCTCCCGCGTGCGCGAGCGGGTATGCGTGACGAGCAGCAGGGCGTGTCTGCTTACGGTCATCGGGCCGGAGTCGAAAATGCGAGGAGCCGAAGCCAATCGCTTCTTGGAGTCTTTCACGTCCTGGTGAGCAGGCACCTCATCAATGCTCGTCCTAGAGAAGCGGGTGACGGCCTATGTCGACATCCTCGGATTCAGGGAGATCATCGACCGGCTGAAGGATGGTGATGATCGGCTCGCTTCGATCGAGCGGACTCTCTACTACATCCGAGACAAAGCGTCAGGGGTCTACGTGCCCGAGCCGCCTCCGGCCGAGTGCCTCGCCACGACCCAGGCGCCACGAATCGCATTCGGCGAGTCCGCTGAGCACACGGTGGAGATGAGCGCATTTTCCGACTGCTTCGCCATCTCGGATCGTGGCCCGCTGGCGTGGACGGTGATCGCGCGGTAAGCGTCCGACGAAGTCCATCTTGAGCTGAGCGGCTTGGCGTCCAAGCTTCTCGCCGAGGAGGTCGTGCCAAGGCGAGAGGCGGTCTGCGTGGTGAGATGGCGGCGGTTCTGAAGGAGCTGCGGCTCAGCGGCGAATCGGCGGCGGCGTTTGGCCGGCGGCGCGGGATCAGGCCTCAGAAGCTGTCGTGCTGGCGCTGGCCCGAGCGCTTCCGCGGCGTGAGATCGCGTCTTGCGGAGCGTCTGGCAGAAACAGTCTCGGGCGGAAGGCCCGACCACCTTGCCAAGATCCGGTGGCTCATCGCCCGATTCAACGAGAGTGTCGGTACAGCCGAGTTTCAGCGCCGCGTCTGCTGCATCGAGCCGATCTCGATCTAGAGACGTTCCCGACGCGCTAGTGCGCAGGCGCGCACGCCCGCGTCCTTGTCACTCGCGGTGCAGGGCCGGCGAGGACGGTGAGCCGCGCGCGCCAGGCCGCGGCCGTGCGCTCTGGCTCCGGCAGACGAGGCCGCCATGTCGTGCGAGCGCGGGCGCGCACGGACGCTCGCCCGACATCGCGGCAGCGTTCCTGAGGGTCCGGCTCCGGCGCGACGTCTCGAGGCTTGCGGTCTCGAGCTCTTGTGGGCAACCGGTCTGGGCGAGGGGCGCGCGTCTGTCTCCCGGATCGCCTCGAACCTGAAGGCGCCGTCGTTGCGTCCGAGCGTGCGTGCTGGTGCTGTATCCCTTCGCGTGCCGGCGTCTCACTCCGGCCGAGGATGGGCCGTCACGGCCCTGCCAGTCGCGTGGAACATCCCGCTGGGCCGTCACCAGGTTGAAGGGAGCAGCAATCATCAGGCCGCAGGCCACTGGATCATAGGCACCATTCATAGGCGGTGACGAGTCAATAAGATGCTGGCCGTCCGGGTCCGCCGTCGTCCTCCCCAGGGCGGTGGCGGGCCCTCGTGGCAATGGGGGGTCGCGATCGTGATCTCAGCCTGCAGCAGACTGGTCCTCGGCGGTGCCGTTGTTCACATCGTAGCTTTCGCCCTCGCGGCGAGCCCCGTCGCCGCCGCGACGGTGGCAGGGGGGACCAGCCACACGCTGGTCGTTCGCACGACGGACAGCACCGCGTGGGCGTGGGGCGTCAACTCAGATGGCCAACTCGGGGACAACACGACCACCCAGCGCAAGACTCCGATCCAGGTGACGGGCGTGACGGGTGTCGTCGCCGTGGCGGCGGGCGCCAAGCACAGCCTCGCGCTGACCTCCGCGGGGGTGGTGTGGGCCTGGGGCGACAACTACTACGGGCAGATCGGTAACGGCAACAACACGGACCAGAAACTGCCGGTGCAGGTGGCGACGGGCGTGAGCCAGATCGCGGCGGGCGATTATCACTCGCTCGCGCTGAAGAGCGACGGCTCCGTCCTGGCCTGGGGCGCGAACAACGAGGGTCAGCTCGCCGATGGCGGTACGACGAACCGTAACACCCCATACCAGGTGACGGGCCTTGGGCTCGTGAACGCGATCGCGGGGGGAGGCAGCCACACGCTGGTCGTCCTCGCCTCTGGCGGGTCGCTGAAGGCCTGGGGGAAGAACACGAACGGGCAGATCGGCGACGGATCCACTTACGCCCGCGCGACGAGCCCCGTCGCGGTGTCCACGGTGATCGACGCCACCAGCGCTTCCGGCGGTTTCGCCTTCAGCTTCGCGCGCAAGTTCGACGGCACTGTCTTTGGCTGGGGACACAACGCTAACGGCCAACTCGGGTTCGGCGACACGACGCAGCGCCCCTCCCCGACGTCCCTATCGACGCCCACCTCGGTCGTCGCGGTCGCGACCGGCGGCTACCATGCTGTGGCGCTCCTCGCCGATGGGACGCTCGCCGCCTGGGGTCACAACACCTACGGCAGTGTGGGCGATGGTTCTGGAACCGGCCGCACCAGCCCGGTCGCGGTCGCTGGCCTGGCGTCGGTGTCGGCGGTCGGCGCGGGGCAGTACCACAGCGTCGCGGT
>CAZFKV010000056.1:0-5534 GCA_964519575.1 uncultured Candidatus Saccharibacteria bacterium
TAGCGAAATCGTTGATCCTGGTACAGCTGTCCTATTTCCGAAAATTCATAATTACACTCAGTAAGATGTTTACTGATACGCATTGCCATATTCATGAATCAGATTATTCGCTAAATCTGAACGAAGTAATCAAACAAGCGCGAGATGCTGGAGTAGACCGGCTAATCTGTGTTGGTACTAGCGCCGATGACAGTCGCGTAGCGGCTGATTTTGTAGCCGAAAGAGAAAATACGTGGTTTAGTGTCGGTCACCACCCTCATGATGCCGACACGTTTGATGACGAGGACCGCCAGCTGATGCAAGAACTGATCGCTCGAGATAAAGTAGTGGCAATCGGAGAATGTGGCTTCGATTATTGGTACCTTAATTCATCTAAGGCTTCCCAAGAAGCATGTTTAAGGTTTCAGCTTGAACTTGGTAGGCAAAATAATTTGCCAATAATTTTTCATATTCGTGGTAGCAAAGACAATCCAGAAGATGCCTTCGTTGACTTATGGCGGGTGCTTGATGATTTTCCGAGCACCGTGGGCGTGGTACATAGTTTTACAGCCAGCAAGAAAGTTTTAGCGGATGTATTATCGCGAGGCTTCATGGTTGGCGTAAATGGGATAATGACATTCACAAAAGACCAGTCACAACTAGACGCTCTAGATGCTGTTCCTTTAGACAAAATGGTGCTCGAAACAGATGCACCATTCTTGACCCCTCATCCGTTCCGTGGTAGCATAAACGAACCAAAACACTTGGTGGAAGTGGCGAGGTTTATCGCCAAGCGAAGAGGTGTTTCACTTCAATCGCTTGCAGATGCAACGTCCAAAACGGTGCAAAATATATTCAACCTTTAGTGTGAGGAATTGTAGACATGAGCCCCCCCAGCTTAGAACTACGACGAGGACGTACAGAAACTGCAGAACCTGATTTAAATAATCCGGTAATTCAAGATTCTTTAGCACCCCCCACCCTACCAGTGCAACCAAACGTTTTTGCTCCCATTAGTTCAGCTGAATTACTAGCAATGCAGCAACAAGCAACAGATGTCTTGAGTGCACCTCAACCTACAAAACCACAACCCGATAGATTAAGCCCAAGTGGTGAAAGACTAGGGGTCTCAGCAGACGTTGTAGCTAGAGTCGGTGCTCGACTTGGAGACTTGCGAGTACGAGCTGGGTTTAGAACTCCTCCAACTACACCTACTGGACGAACTCAAGCATTACGTGAAGCAGGACCTAACAACTAATGGAATTTCTTGTATCTATCCGTAAAGCAATTCAGTCACTCTACAAAACATCAGTTAGTGAGGACGCATTGCGCAGAGACTATCTGCACCGCGAAGCCAAACTCGGTGCAACGTTGTTTGGACCAATTCCCGAAGGTATAAGACGTGATTTCTTCTGTCTTGATGAATCAACGTGGGTGTGGCACGAATCTTGGACCGATGCTAACGGCGACATCCAACACATCACTACTCGTTATGACATCTATCCAAACACGATAATCAAATCACAAAACGGTCGTCGGATGACGATTAATGCTTTTGAACTCGAGAACTTTACTCGAGCCGTCCAAGCCTATTATCCACTTGTTGCCCGCGAAGTGTATGGTGTTGTTCCACAACAAGCATAATCATAATTGCGTTACAATATTAATCAATGAAATTAATTATCAAAATTTGCTTAGCAATCGGCTCATTCCTGTTGGTGGTCGGATTGCTGGGTTGGTATTTAGCGCCTCGAGACGATCTGCAGAAGTCAGATGCAATTGTTGCTATCAGTGGTGGTGACACCAAATCAAGGACCATAACTGCTGCTAATTTATTCAAAGACGGTTGGGCGAATCAACTGATTGTCGCAGGTGCTGCTGCTGATCCGGATAGTATCTCCAATGCTGATCAGATGCGTCACATTGCTATTGATCAGGGAGTCCCCTCAACTGCGATAAGAACCGAGACCAGATCGAGGGATACGGCAGAGAATGCCGTAAAAGTTGCAGAAACATTTGTTGTTACTCCTAGGCGGCTGATATTAGTTACTTCTCCATACCATCAGCGTCGAGCCTTCCAAGAGTTTGAGACGGCTTTCCCGGATACTGAAATCATTAACTATCCCTCATTTGATCAGACATGGCGCCGAAGTTTGTGGTGGATTACGCCTGATGGATGGTATCTGACTTTGAGTGAGTCGGCAAAACTTGTATTCAATAAGATATTCAAATAATCAATGGTCAAGACTATTTATGTTGGAATGAGCGGAGGTGTTGATAGCTCAGTATCGGCTGCCATTTTGAAAGAACAGGGTTATGAAGTGGTTGGGGTCTATATGAAGAATTGGATTCTCGATCTGCCGGGTTGGCACTGTCCCTGGGAAGAAGACTTGGCCGATGCTCGATCAGTCGCCAAGCAACTGGGCATTGAACTTAAGATTTTTGATTTTCAAGAAGAATACAAAGCCAAGGTTGTCGACTATTTACTTGACGGATATCGCTCAGGTGTAACGCCGAATCCAGATATTATGTGCAATCAGGAGATTAAATTTAAGTTATTTCTCGATGTCTCACTTCAAAATGGTGCAGATATGATTGCGACTGGTCATTATGCCCGAACACATGATGGCCAGCTATATATGGCAGCCGATCCTAACAAAGATCAAACTTATTTTCTGGCACGCGTAAAAGGTGAAGCATTACGAAAAACTATATTTCCGCTCGGCGAATTTGCCAGTAAAGACCTAGTCAGAGAGGAAGCGACGAAGCGTCGACTGATAACCGCCAATAAAAAGGATTCAGTTGGCATATGTTTTGTTGGAAAAGTTGGCATCAAGGAATTTTTACAGCAGTTCGTCGAATTCCAAGCGGGGGCAATTATCGATCAAAACGGTATCGTGATAGGTCAGCATGACGGAGCCATCTTTTATACAATCGGCCAGCGACAAGGTATGGGTGTCGGCGGTGGCTTGCCATATTATGTGACCGGTAAAAACATGCACAAAAACGAAGTCTATGTCACAACTGATCTAGCGGATCCCAATCTGTGGGCCAATGTGATCAAGGGTGTGTCTCCGAGCTGGATTAACCAAGCTCCAATAACAGGTAAATCATATCAAGTGCGCACCAGACACTTAGGCAAACTTCTCGATGCCAAACTAGAGCAGATTAATGAACAATGGAACGTTCACTTCAATCAGGATCAAAAAGCCCTAGCTGCCGGCCAATCAGCAGTTGTTTATGACAAAAAGCTATGTCTCGGTGGCGTAATAATTAGTTAGCAGTATCAGACACTTGCAAAATACGCAAAAAGGTGTATAATAATATTTGAATTTACTTAATTCAAAACAAACATGTCTACAGAAACACAATCAGATCAAGACCAAGTAAACCGAACATTCTTTGAAATGGTTGCTGGAATTGAACATGATAATGGAATTAATGAAGATGAGCTTCAGGCAGATCAAAATTTGCAGAATCCCGACGAGTCATCTTTCGATGCAGATAATGATGCATCACTGGGCTTTCCAACAGAGGAAGAACTGAGAGCATTAGAAGATATAGATGAGCAGGAAGGCATTGATGGCGAAGAAGACAGTGGTTTCTTCAAATTCGCTGAAGCTCAGTTTGAAGGAGATGCACCAGAAGACGAAACCGATATTAGTGCCGATGCGGCATTAATTATCGAAAAACTTGGTTCTACAACATCAGCTACTCCGAGTCACGAAGGTGTAGTTGAGGTTGATGATTCTGACGAAGTTGAAGTCAGGGATAATCTAGGCGACAAAGTGGTCAGAGCCATGGTCGCAGGCTCGGAAGATGATGATAGATTTGCTAGAGCCACCTTAAGGGAGATGTACACTGATCCAACTGATGCAATCGATAGACCAACATACCTTGCCCTAGATAGTCTTCATACAATTGCAATGGAGTTAGAACAATTACATGCTGAGCCTGATTTTGCGGCTATTATACTAGGTCAAGAAGTAGACAGACAGATAGCGATAACCTTCAGACCTAACGGACAGGGCCGACCAGCCCGCCTGATGATTGAAGCTATGGCAGCGCAGTTGGCACGAAGAATTGCTCCGGGATCTGGTCTTCACAAGAGCTTAATTCAAGATGGACAGAAAACAGCCGCCAGAATATCAAATGGAATCCTAGAGACTTAAGACCCACAACTATGAAAGGCCGGGCCTTTCATAGTTGTGGAATGTGGTTATTTTTTGAGGCTTGCTAGGTCTTGTAGAATTTGAACTGCGTGGTCTTTGGGGGTTACGTTTGGATATTCCTTAGCAATGTTGCCATCCGGGTCAATGATAAATGTTTTGCGGATAATACCCAGATAGGCGTTCCCAAAAATGTTTTTTTCGTCCCAAGCACCATATGCATCAATTACTTGAGCAGATTCGTCGCTTAAAATCGGGAAATTTAATTTATATTTGTCAGCAAATTTGCGATGAGATTTAACAGAATCTTTACTAACACCAACAACTGCAGCGCCTGCTTCCTTAATTACTTCGTATTCATCACGGAAACTGCAAGCTTCGATTGTGCAACCAGGAGTATCGTCTTTGGGGTAGAAATAGAGTACCAACCATTTTCCGGTCCAATCACTTAGTTTACGAGTCTTGTTATCTTGGTCGAGCAGGGAAAAATCAGTTGCTTTCATACTGACATTCTAACACTAAAAGAACATGCATAAAATTAGACTCAATTGCTAAGATATTGCATAATCATAATATGCCTGATGTTGAGTCACTTTCAGTCGGTAGACTTCTCGATCAAGAAGAGATTTGCAGGGAGCTATTGGCAGATGATCCTGGTAATAGTGTCGCGGTTGTTAATCTACTAGCTGCTGGAGAAGATATTACAGAACTAGCAGATAGTCTAGGAGCGGATTTACTCAATAACATCTTGGGGGAATTTGGAATACGAGGATTGGATGATTATTGTCCTCCTACCATGCAAGTTACACAAGCTGGATTCAATGTACGTTATGCGCCTTTTCGACGCCGTGTTTCTAGTATTCGTCGGCCCGTCTGTGATTCTTTATTGGACAATTTCCAAGACTCAAACGGTTTTGTTGACGATGAGGAACTATGTGTTGGCTGTCCTCATCGTCGAATTCCACTACGGCAAGATACTGATCCACACTTGACTGAAGAGATTAGAATTAAGCAAGGCATTAGGCAAATATCTGGAGCTACAACTATGGGCGTAATGCTTACAAGTAAGCCAGTCATGCGCAACCATCTCTTGTTGACGACTGGCATAGAGCTTGATGAGCCTCCAACACAATATCTAAATACTGCTCGTAGTAATGAATTGTGGGATATAGCTCAAGCAAATAATGCGGTAATTGCATTCGGTTCAGCTGGTATATGGCATAGTCTTAAGAGCGATTTCCATGCCCACATATTTCCAAACGTTAAATCCATAAGTGACTTCCCCCTAATCAAGTTTGATCGTGATCAAAGGTCATATCCTCGCGATTATTTTAAAACAAACAACAAAGAACACTTGATGCTTGTTCTAGAACAAGCACAGACTAG
>CAZFKV010000057.1:0-5519 GCA_964519575.1 uncultured Candidatus Saccharibacteria bacterium
TACCTCAAGGAATTAAGACAGGTGATAAGCTATATTTTCTAAAAGCCGGTGCCTACACCACCGTCTATGGATCGGCCTTCAACGATTTTCCAGTGCCTAAAACTGTAATTATAGAGTAGAAATATAATTTTCATCGGAATTCTCATCCTCTTCTCGGCTTTGTTTGTTTTTGTAATGATTAGATGCAAGAGAGTACAAAATTAATGCGGCAGCAACCTTCTGCCAATTCGCAGAATTACTTATCCATTCACTGATGTCTTGTGCCAGTTCTGGGTGTCCACGTTTACCTATTTCCTCCACCCCCTTAGTTCCAAGCATAATTAATGGGAACACATATCCTGACATGTCATTGTTGGCAAGTATATTCGACCATCTTATTTCCCTCTGAGATCTACCTTTAATACTGTTTGTCCCTACATACGCCGACACTCCTTGTGAAAATGCAAAACCACCTCGAGGAACATGCTCTCCAATTCGAGATTTTACTCTACTCAGTAAACTCTGATTTGGGTCTTTTGGTGTTTTTTCCAGACCTGGAATTGCGTTGTCAAAGAAACTTACTACAGAAGGAAAACTTTCAGCGACTGCCTTTGTTGCTCGAGGGTGGTGTTTGATTCCTTGTTGCGTTCCTTCGCCGACTAAGAAATTTATAATGTAACAAGCTAGCGTCCCCGCAACTGCCGCCTTTACAGAACTTCCTGTGTTCTCATATACTTCAGTTGCAATTATTGGTACATACACAAATGCTCTGCGTGTACGATCAACCGCGGTAACTGTAACGAAACCTACGGCACTCGCAGCAGACTTGACCCTTTCTGTCCTATCTGCATCTTTATAGTCTGTTACCAGTCCTTCGAATGAGTGTTTGAGTCCACTCGCAACATGTTGTACACCACGTCCTGCTGCTCCTGGTAACAGCTGTATAGTTACACTGGCAGGATGCAGTTGACGAAGATCACGTACCTCGTCCCTGAGTTGATGCATAGCACGTCCAAAAGTACTATCGGTATCTTCTGGTTCAGAAAAGTCCAACTCGGATGTGTCTGTTCCGGTTGTATATTCAGGCAATGCTTCTTGTCTAGCTTCATCTATTTCGCCATCAGCCAAAATACTCTACCAAATTAATGAAGTATATGATATAATAAATACATATATGACGCAAGTAGATCAAAAAATAGGACCAGATGGTGGCTATGAAAGCTTTGAATCTTTTAATGAATCTCTGCGCGCTGGTCCTGAGGTACTTGGGTTTTACGACGAGGATATATATGACAAATTGTGCGAAAGAGAGGTTGGCTATTTTATTGATGGACCAAACGGAAGACGCCCTTTTTGCATACCAGTTGGGGTAAGTCCTGATATAAATCAACCATTCTTTGCTAATCCAGCAAACATCGACCAAGAACTACCAGCGTTCCACATGTTTGTTCCTCGTATAGAAGGTGACGTGCCCCCTGAAATGATTGATGTTGTTAGGGAGCTGGCGGAGTTGAATGCCACCATCTTTTTCCAATTTGAGCAAAGTGACGGGGACACCCAAGCTTCAATTACCCGGTTATTCGAGGAAGCAGGTGTTGATGCGAACGAAGTCCCGTTGATTGATAGTAAAAACGAAACAGAAGCATCTGTCTTTCATTATCTAGCACAACCTGTCTTTAACGATCCGCCTCTTGAAGTTGAAGAAGAATTTCAGGGAAAACATGGTCAGGCGTTGCAGAGACATCTTGTAGAAACAGAGCAAGTTGAGGCTGTACCAGAAACAGGTACAACTATATTACTTCCGGAGTATCTAACAGAAGAAATGAGGAAAGCAATCTGGCAGAATTATGATACTCAGATGGACTTACTCATAGAAAATCATCCGAGATATCAACGTTTGCATGAAAAAGAATTGAATGATCTGCTAGAAGCAGATGACTCAGTTAACATTGTATATTTTGAAGATGGCAATCCTGTATTTGTGTTTATCGGTGTAACTGACTTAGCGAAACATGCTCCTTGGTTAGATGGTCAGCAAATTAAAGAAGATAATGCGGGTGTTGATATCCTATACTGCCCTGCAATGTTCGTTGATATTAATCGATCCGGACAGAAACATTCACAAAAGGCATTCGCAACACTGCTTGATGTAATACAAATGAGGGGCAGAAATATGGGTCTTTATTTTGAGTGTACAAATATCAGTGCTACGTATGTTCCCAAAGCAGGCATCGAGGCGATTGATGGAAGTGGAATTGCTAAAGCAGATCTAAAAACAGTAGCTAATTATGTACAGAAAGCTGTTTCGTTAAGCTAATATATTCGCTAATCAAAATTTTGCATGAAATTCATATGCATTAATCATCTTTACTGGTTTTAGTAATTTTTTATGATGCCTTAAGCCGGGGACGCCTGCATCTCTTTCAAAATTAATGTACTGTACTTTTTCTTTTTTTAACTCCTGTGCGAATAAATGAAATGCACAATCATTGATATATTTATGCGTGTAGCTAAATCGAGCATGATGTAGATCGGCATATATGCGTCCATCGCTCGCTTGAGATATGGTGAAAAGTAAAATTCCCTCAATTTTGTTATTCACTTTACACACAAAACATCTTAGATCTAAACTTGCTGCATTTTCGATTATTTTAGCAATTGCCAAACCTTCTAGACGATCAGGGTCGTTGTTGTATTGAAAAGTCTTGTCCCAAGTGTGGTGTGTATTGATTAAAATTCTGTCGTAGGGTGAAATTTCTTCTAACACAAGCTCTAAGTTGTAGCGCCTATAGAAAACATTCTTCGCTCTGCGTATCCTGCGGTAGGCTGCTTTGCCAAGTGAAGAATAATCCCTGACAGAGTATATATAGTCACAGAGACTTGGATCTTTAGACAATCTGAATTTTGCTGAACTTAGTTTCCTAAACTTAGTAGCCAGTGAATCTATGACAATAACCTTAGATTTAGGTTCAGTTCTTACTAATTTTTCTATGTTTGATACGACTTTCTTATTTACCCCTTTAGACGAACCTATCAATGCATAGCAAAGCTGAGTTTGATTCGCATCAAGTACGTCGATATATTTTATGAGAATCACATAATGATTTAATGAAGCAGCGTGTACCTTACCCCCCAAAGCTAACCATGAAAAAATAACCGAAAAACAGTAATCAGAATTTGGTTTTTCACACTGCTTATAGAAGTAGTTGTAATCTTGCTTGTCCTTTAGTTCCAGTAACTTGAATGATGGGTAGGTTGGAAACATAAGCCTTTTCTTTGTTGTTTAGTAGTTTGGCTTTATTATAGGAGTATATGATGAAACTAATATGATAACAACAGTTCTATATCTGATATCAATTATAGGTATTGCAATCTTAAGCCTGTTCACCTACGCGCGCCGTACAGAAAGAGGTGGAATCTACTTCAGTTTAATGAGCTTCGTTATTGCTATATGGCTATTCTGCCAATTTTTAGCTACTCAGTACCCTGATGCGGCCTATGTGATAACAGTAATCGGCCTGATCATTTTTAGTTTCATTCCATTTTTCTTTTATAAATTTACGTTCTTTTTCATTAATCCGAAGACTGAGCATCTTTTAAAACATCAGATTGTTAGTTATGCATGTCTGATAATAATGCTTATCGCAGCAGTCTTACCTGGAACTATCAAAAAACTGAGTGTTGAAGGTGGAAGTCTGATTTTAGAAACAGGACCAGCCTATATAGTTCAGACGGTCGTTGCTCTTGGCTTAATACTGTACTGTTTTGTGAAATTTATTAGTAGCTTTAGAAAATTTAATATTAGCAAGAAGCAAGCTACGAAAAATCTCGTTTATGGTATTATTGTTGCAATTATAGGAAATCTTATGAGCGGACTATTTCTCGATGATAATAGTGCAGTTCAGTTTGTTGGTCCTCTTTCTATACTTATAATGTCGGCATTTGCCACATACTCAATAACAAAGCACAGTCTGTTTGATATAAGAGCTGCTGCAGCCCGAACGGTGGCTTATTCCATCATGATATTTGCATTTGTGGCTGTGTTTACACTGTTTACTTCAAGTCTAAGTTCTGGACTTATTGAAGACTCAAGCCTACGCAATCTCGTTAACGGGATACTACTGATGGTGCTTGTGCTGGTTCAGAAGCCGGTTAAGGACTTTTTGGATAAAGTAACAAATTCAATCTTTTTTCGTGATATATATGATCCAGAAACAATGCTAAATGATCTGGGAAAGATATTAGCTGAGCAGATAGACCTAGAAACAATCATGCATGCAAGTAGCATGCTTATAGCTGACAGGCTTAAAACAAAGCATGCAAAGTTTATTGTTATGGACGAAAGCCATGCAATATATAAAACTAATTTTTACGGGAACATCGATAATGATCAATTTCCCAGTACCGAAGAATTAGAGATGTTTCAAGCCACTCAAATGGTCATAGATGATGGGCTAAGGGATGGTAGCAGAAAATCAATCATGAAAAAGTACAATATCGGATTATTTGTAAAACTAGAGACAGTTGATGAGGTAGTAGGCTACCTGCTCCTAGGTCCCAAATTAAGTGGCAGTGGTTTTATACGCCAAGACATCAGACTAATTGAGATTGCATCCAAACAGCTGGCGATTGCTGTTCAAAATGCTCGATACTTTGCCCAGATTTCGGAGTTCAACGATACTTTGCAAGCTAAGATAAAAGTAGCTACAGACAAGCTTGAGAAGACCAACGAAAAACTAAAAGAGTTAGATTCTGCCAAAGATGAGTTTATAAGTATGGCTTCTCATCAACTGCGAACGCCGCTCACGACGGTTAAGGGATATCTGAGTATGGTATTGGAGGGAGACGCGGGCAAGATAAGCAAATCACAACATGAATTTCTGGACCAAGCATATGGTAGCGCTCAGCGTATGGTATATCTGATTGCTGATTTGCTAAACGTCAGCAGACTTAGTACCGGTAAGTTCGTCATCGATGCAAAAGCCAGTAATCTAGCACAGGTTGTTGAACAGGAAATAGATCAGTTGCAACGCCACGCCCAGACACGCAATGTTACGCTTAAATATGAAAAGCCAAAGACTTTTCCCATGCTAGAACTAGATGAAACCAAGATTCGCCAAGTGATAATGAACTTTACTGATAACGCAATTTACTACACCCCCAGTGGAGGAACGGTTACAGCTCAGCTTGAGAAAACTCCAAAGAGCATCCAGTTTACGGTGACCGACACTGGAATTGGAGTGCCGAAAGCTTTACAACATAAACTATTTACCAAATTTTATAGAGCTGAGAATGCAATGAAGGCTAGACCCGATGGAACAGGCCTCGGACTCTTCATGGCTAAGAAAGTGATTGTGGCTCAAGGTGGATCGATAATATTCAGTTCAGTTGAAGGGAAGGGAAGTACATTTGGGTTTTCTTTCCCAATCAAGAAGCTTCTATCGAAGGGATCTAAAAAGTAAACGACACTTTGACTTCAAAGTGGCGCAAACCAATCATTACTTTGCAAAGTAACAAACCTATTCCACCTTTTGGTGGCA
>CAZFKV010000058.1:0-5411 GCA_964519575.1 uncultured Candidatus Saccharibacteria bacterium
AATAACCGATATAACACGGCCATAGCGACACTTATGGGTAATCTCAACACGCTTTATAAATGCAAGGCTAGTTCCTTTGTAAAATCTTCGGACTGGCAGTCAGCTCTAGAAGCCGAGATTGCTTGTGTCGCCCCGTTTGCGCCCCATATTGCCGAGGAATTATGGTATCTAATTGGTCACCATACCTCAGTTAGTCGAGATAGCTGGCCGGAATTCGATAAGGAGCTGGCAATCGAAGACACTGTTACGATTGTTGTCCAAATTAACGGCAAAGTCAGAGCCAAAATCGACATGCCCGCAGACATTAGTCAAGAGACCATGATTGAGAAAGCCAAAGCCAACGAAAAGATTGTTGCTTACCTAGCTGGCAAAGAATTACGCAAGACCATCGCCGTTGCTGGCCGGCTCGTGAACTTCGTCATCTAGAGATTCGCCATGCTCTAGCGGTTGTCTAGTAATTGGACTACCCGATTCGTCAGCTTTAATCGGATCCTCAGGTGGGATAGTACCTCCATCTTCCTTGAGACCAGTCAGTTGACCAAATCGTGATTCAATAACATGTTGCTTCAAGAAACCGTCCACATCACTTCTAAAATGTCTGAGCGCCAGTACAACACCACGCCCAGTTTCGAATAATGGGGAGGTTGTCGATAGCTATCAGAATCAATCGCTTGGCCAAGAGCTTTCATCGCCTGTTGATGTTCTCGAGTACTCTTTACAGCAGTCCTTCCATCAGCGGCTCTTCTATGCGGGTTTTCTGGACCGAATAAATATCGTTTTTCCATAATATATTTCCACTATTACTGAAATTTACTAGATAAGAATCTATAATTGATTGTGTAGAATATATATTAACATAAGCTAACTAAATTGTAAAGGGTTTATGTGAAACAACTTTTACGGTAAAATACAACTAATCAATTAAGTAACGATGGCCTAAAGAATCAGGAGTTAGTAATGGGTAAGCCCAAGAAGCAAACAACCAAGACCAAAACTGGCATGCGTCGTAGTCACCACCGACTCGACCTAGCTCGTGTCGTGAATGGATCAAGTCCAGTCAAGGCGTTCACAACCAAGAAAAAAGGCACGCAGTAGCTAAGGCTCACTGTGTTCGCCAGATAACAGATATTTGAGAAAAGATAATATACAGATAAGAACAAGTAATTTAACAAGGTATATAATGAAAAGCTCGTTAAAAGCAGCAAGTAAAACGCAAAATACGAAGTCTTTTTTCTTTTTTCTTTTTTCTTTTTTCCGACCAGGGGTCAACTATGGCAAGTAATCGACATCTTGGACGAATAGTCATCCTCCAATCACTCTTCGAACATGATTTTAGAAATGAAGTTGACCCCAGTTACGACCTGAATGAGGTGATTACTCGCAATATCGCTCAGTATGAGAAGTCACTAGATGATACCGAGTTTGTCGAAGAAGTTATCAAAAGTGTAATCAAAAAACAGAAAGAGCTCGATGATATCTTAGGGCCCTTAGCGCCAGAATGGCCTGTCGATCAGATTGCTCGGATCGATAAGCTTATATTACGTATTGCGCTATATGAGCTGAGATTTGGTAAAAATGCTCCACCGAAAGTGATTATCAATGAGGCGGTTGAGCTGGCCAAGGAGTTTGGAGGCGATAACTCCAGTAAATTCGTGAATGGAGTTTTGGGAAGTGCTTACCGAGAAATGGATGAAGGCGCTGATGCGCAGATAAAAGAAAAAAGAAAAGAGATAAAAGAAGACAAAGTTGTGAAAAAGCTTAAAACTACAAAGGTAGCTAAGAAATGAATACTTCTCCTCTTTTATCATTTATCTATTCTCTCTTATCTTGTACGACTAAAAGGAGTGCACAATGAAAACCCCTGACTTTAAGAAATACTTCAAAAGACCTGCCATTCAGGAAGTTCTGCGTGAGAACACTGCTGGAGGTGTAATCTTCCGTCGCAATAGCAATAATGAAGTTGAAATTCTGATGATTCAGGACGCTAAAGACCGCTGGACAATTCCCAAAGGCCATATCGAAGAAGGCGAAAAGCCAGACGAGACCGCCAAGCGAGAGATTGAGGAAGAGACGGGATTGAAAGACATCAAGATCCATCGCTGGCTTGGAAAGGTTAATTTCCAATATAGACGACAACAAAGCCTAGTGCTGATTGCTATGCAGGTATATCTGGTCGAAGCACTTAAAAACACAGACAAGGTCATCAAAGAAGACTGGATGAACGACATTAAATGGTTCCCAGCGATGGAGGCACTTGATAAGATTGAGTATGAAGACATTGGCAAATTATTCCTACTCGGTATGAAACGAA
Organism: uncultured Candidatus Saccharibacteria bacterium; assembly: GCA_964519575.1. GTDB lineage: Bacteria > Patescibacteriota > Saccharimonadia > Saccharimonadales > JAGPDM01 > CAZFKV01. Next base: position 2,312 of record CAZFKV010000058.1, read on the forward strand.
TACGGAACGGAAAACTTGGAATGAATAAAGGACAGAACTAACATATGTCAGATTTTGAAATCTTTGCCAAAAAAGTATTAAGCGTCAATTTCAAAGATATTTCTCTGCTTGAAAAAGCCCTAACTCACCGGTCGTGGCTCAATGAACACCGCAAGCAGCGCGGGCTAGAGCACAACGAGCGCCTAGAATTTCTTGGTGACGCAGTTCTTGAGTTGGTTACAACGGATTTTCTGTTTGCGAAATATCCCGAGGAACAGGAGGGAATCTTGACTAACTGGCGTGCTGCTCTGGTGCGTACAGAATCTATTGGTGCTGCTTCTGAGAAACTGGGAATCTGGGATGAGATGCACATGAGTCGTGGTGAAAAGAGAGGCGGGCCCAGAGCTCGTATGCAGATACTAGCTAATGCTTTCGAAGCCGTTATCGGTGCAATTTATCTTGACCAAGGTTATGATTCAGCTAAGAAATTTATAACTGATAATATTTTGACTACATTAGACAGCATCCTTGAGTCAGGTAGTTGGCAGGATGCAAAGAGTAGTTATCAAGAAATTATCCAAGCCGAGGAAAGCTTCACTCCAACATATAAAGTCCTCAACGAAGAAGGTCCAGACCACGACAAACACTTCACTGTCGGTGTTTTTGTAAATGGCGACAAACGCGCCGAAGGTAGCGGTGCCAGCAAACAATTAGCCCAGCAAGCCGCAGCTCAAAAGGCCCTCGAATCGAAGAAAAAATAAGTATACTAGACTCACACTTGCTTTATTAGCAAAAGTTGTTTATAATAAGATTTATGAGTGCAGAAATCTTGTTACCAGAGTTTGATGCTTGGCGAGATGGATATCGTAGTGCTGGGGAGTCGCCCGAACAAACAGAAACCCCAGAAACATCAGAAAATAAATCCGTAGAATCATACATGGAACGAGCAAGATTATTGTTTCGTAAAGCTGATTTCAGATTTGTTTGGGCTGAATACCGTCATCCAACACTCATATATAATTATTCAGAGCACGTTTCGATCAACACAGTAACTCGTCAATACAATGGACTGGAGTTAACTTTATCTAACTTAGCTCCCAACCCAACAGCTAGACAGCAAGAACAGTTTGATCATCATCTTCCTGTCAACTATCCCGAAGATCCTGCCGATAGATTTGCTGTTTATGCCGGAGGCGAGTTGGTGTTTGTGGTTGACGGTACAGACCGTTTCGGCGACCCAGTCATACTGGACCACACAGGAGAGAAGGTTCAAGACGATCCTGCATTCAATGATATGGTTGACAGAACCATCCAGTTATTTGAAGCTGATCCGAGCGCCATTTCCGATCCAGCCTCTAGTTAGTAGCCTAATATATAGTTGACAACAGAGGAGCTCATCTGTAGAATAGCTTTCATTGTCTTTACAACTAAAGTAATTGGAGAAATCGTTGTTAACACTTAGACTTCAGCGAACAGGCCGTAAGAAGCTCGCTCATTATCGGCTCATCGCCCAAGAACATTCACGTAGCCCAAAGAGTGGCAGAGTTGTTGAATTCCTTGGTAGCTTCAACCCCTATAAAAAAGAACTTATTTTTGAAAAAGAAAAAGTAGAAAAGCACCTATCAAATGGGGCACAGCCATCCAACAAAGTAGCAAAACTACTCAAAGACAATGGTGTGAAGTTGCCGTCTTGGGTAACGATAACTCAACGAAAAGAACACAAGAAAGAAGAGCCTAAAGAAACTGAAGCGCCAGCACCTGAACCAGCAGCTACCACCGAAGAAGTGGCAGAACCTGAGTCTTCATCTGCCCCAGAGGTAAAAACAGAAGCAGATGTCGCCGAAACAGAGCCAGAAGCTGAGTCAGTAGCAGATGAATCCACTCCTGCTGAGGATGATAAATCTGAAACTGAGCCAGAAGCCACTGATGTCGACGCCGACGAAACCAAACAGTAATTTGCTATACTAATTAATTAGACCGTATAACTTAATTATTACGGGAATAATCAGAATAAACTATTAAGACAGAACGAGGAGAGCAGAATGTCAAATATTGATCAGGAATTTGTAGAATTTATCGTAAAGTCACTTGTTGGAAATCCAGACAAGGTAAACATAGTTCGTACCATCGATGAAAAAGGTGTACTACTTGAGCTAACTGTAGACCAGGAAGACCTCGGTCGCGTAATTGGTAAGCGAGGCAACACAGCTCAAAGTATTCGAACTCTGCTTCGTGCACTCGGAACTAAGAATGATGCTCGTTACAACCTTAAAATTATCGATCCAGAAGGTGGCGAGCGACCACCTCGACCGGAACGAACAGAACGAAGAGACAATTATTCTACCCCAGCACCGTTCGTAGCAGATCCAGTAACTCAGGACCAAGCTGTTGTTCAGGCTGATGAACCTGTTACAGCTGACGACAACGCAGCTCCTGTTTCTAACGGCGCATCACAGTGGGCACATTTAAGTAGTGCTGACGAACCAGCTGACGATGCCAGCACAGTCGCTCCTGCAACAGATGATGAAGATGACAAAAATGATGATGACGTGTCATCAAGTTCCGTTGTTGAAAAGACTCGTGAAGAGCTTGCAGACCTCGACGGACTAGATATATAATTACATCAACCTAAGGGCACTTGCTCTTGTTACAAACAACAAGAGTCGGCTGTTCTAGTAGGAAAAGTTGGTCTCATATTACCATTTGAGATCAGCACAATCGCAAAAACAAACACATCGAACATTCTGCCAAAAGAGGTTTATGTGTGTTGTGGGATCAGGCGCTTTCAATTACGGAAGCGCCTTTTCTTTTGCCAATAAATAAAAATTCTTAATGTTCTTTCGCATATGCGTGCCTGCCGTCAGCAATCCTTTCTTCTGCCAAACAGTCTCTCTACTTTTGCCAAAGTAGCAAATGTCTCTAATACTTTTAGTGGTAAAAGTGTTGCAAAAGCCACGAACAGGACACACTTCCACCTACGCTAAAGCTACGGCGGACCATAGGTCTTTATGACTTCATTGTCATATTCAACAATGCACTCAGACAGTGACAAGCATCCTTCCTTCGTCAGGCAAGTCTTCGCTTCTAGATTGTTGAAATGACACTCTTCTCATCAGGAAGT
>CAZFKV010000059.1:0-5300 GCA_964519575.1 uncultured Candidatus Saccharibacteria bacterium
CCGGTGATTCGGTCAGGATAGGTTTTGAACGCAACGGCTAGCTCTACGCCTTCTGTTCCTCGTAGTTCCTCCATAACCAGCATCGACGGATTGTATTGGTCGCTGAACTTGGTAATTTCACTATAAGGTATGGTAATCGAAGCGACTCGGTTGTCGAGGTGGTATTCTACCCTTTCGAGTAGTTTTCCCTTGTAGGCAAGTATCTCACGAGTTTTCTTGCCAAATTCTCGCCGTGCATCATCAAGATCACTTAACGAAACATCATATTTCTCGATCAGCTCAGCGATGATACGAACAGTATGCGCAGTTGTCTTACGGCTGATAAGGCCTAGAGAGTCGCTCATAATCGCTGCTGTAATGGCGTTTCCGCTGATTGTATCAAGTTTCCATCCAAGCTCAATTGCGACATCATAGACGACCTGAGCTGCAGCCACGGCAGTCTTGTCGATAATGTTAAAAGTTCTAAATGGAATATCAGGCGTGGCATCATGATGATCAATCACGAATACAGGTTTACTGCTAAGAGCAGCTCCCTGCGATCCACTGATTGCTTTATCAAGCACCGAAGTTGTCGATGCATCGACAATAATTGCAACATCAAAGTTATTTGGGAATTCATTAGTGATCCTGTCCCAGCCTTCTAGGTGCCTGAGATATTTGGGAATGTTAACTGGGCAGTACAAATGAACTGTTTTACCTTGCTCACCAATTATTTGTTCGAGTGCCAGGGCCGATCCGATCGAATCACCATCCGGGTTCTCAGCCTGAATAACTAGTACTGTTGATGACTGCGCCACAACTTCACCAAGTTTTTGTATGTTTTCATCCATACGAGATAGTATAACAGCTAAAAATCAGTCCGACCCTCGAGTGCCTTGCTCAACGTTCCTATATCAGCGTATTCAAGGTCAACTCCAACCGGTAGTCCCCGTGCTAAGCGACTAATCTTTACATCGCTATCAGCCAGTTGTTTCTGAATATAGAGCGCGGTACTTTCGCCCTCTACGCTAGCATTAGTTGCTAGGATAATTTCTGTAACCTTATCTTCTGCAACTCTGTCTACTAGTTGCTGAATAGTCAGCTGATCTGGGCCAACATTATCCAGCGGGCTGATAAGCCCACCGAGCACATGATAGGTGCCCTTGAACGACCCGATGCTTTCTAAGCTAACTACATCAAATGCATTCTCCAATACTGCGACTACAGTCTTATTTCTCCCCGAGTCAGTATAGAGTGGAGACAGCTCTTCATCTGGCTCGCAAAAAACAAATGTTTTTGTGCAGTAACTGATACCTTCGTGAACCGAGCGAATGGCGTCAGATAGATTCATTGCTTGTTTTGCATCCGCACGAAGAATTCCTAGTGCATATCGCTCGGCTGTCCTAGTGCCAACCCCAGGCAGTTTTTTTAGTTCTTCAATGAGCTTTGTAAGAGCTTTTGGAATGACTGACATCAGCACACTTCCTTTGGCAGTTGCGCAGGATCTAGGATGTAGGATTTGGGATCTAGAATAAATTTTGATTCCGGTATAGGCTGATGATTGTTAGTAAAGTATGAAATATAACTTCTTAATCCTAAATTCATGATTCATTATCCTAAGAAAATGCAGAGCATTTTTTACAGACCGAGATTACCGAGAGATCCGAGGATTGGTTTCATCTTTTCTTGGGCAACTTTCTGGCTTTCTGCGATTGCTTTCTTGAATGCTTGCTCTACCCAATCCTCGAGCTCCTCGATATCCTCTAGGTCAATCTGTTCTGGATTGATTGATACATTCTTGATTTTCTGCTCGCCATTCATCTGAATTACGACCGCACCATCACCAGCCTCTACTTCCACAATAGTCTTGGACAGTTCTTTTTGAATTTTCTTCATTTTCATCATCATCTTAGCTTGATCTAGCATGGTATTCTCCTTCTCCAATAATATTTAACAGTATAACATTTAGTCTAGCTGATCTGAAAAGGCAGCTTGGGTTTCAGGGACACGAGACCAAGCAAAGAAATATCTTTCAAAGTTGTAGCTCATGCTGAATAACACGACTAAACTTAGAAGACTCAATGCTAATCCCCTGGCTGCTACGTTCTTTGGAAAGAATTCTCTCCAGTGAGTCCACAAAGTAAATAAACCTATTCCGCTTAAAATACTGATAGTTGGTAGCGCGAAGAAGACATTTACAATTTTCAGAGGCGTTAAGGTGATGACAACAGCACCACTAGCAATAATACTTAGCAATAACCATCCTCTCGGCGCTCGTAGATCAGTAAATATCACAATTAACCCTAAAGCAGCAAAAGTCAAAGTTGCTATATCTAGCAGTGGTAAATTACCCAGATTAAGATAACTAGGAAGATTAGCATTCCATCCAATATTGCTAACAGCGCTCAAAGTGTTGTCAACTATACCAGAGACGCCTGGAACTGACTTAGGAATTGCAATAAGATCCTGAATTTGCGACGGTGCAATAACCAGACTATAAATTAGCGGACTAATAAACAATATGAATACGGCCAAGCCAGATAGCGCGCCAGCTTTGTGCATCGAAGCATCGTAGCGATGGAATACCGCGATTGCGACGATAATCGCGAATATTACAAATATGATCATTCGCGGGGTGTAGGCTGCGAGACCTAAAACAGAACCAGCAATAATGTACCAATACCAACTCATATGTCGCTGGTAGACGTTATAGGCAATAAGTAAAATGGCAATCGGCCATAGTATATTCATTATTATTGGACTACCAAGACGACTGATGGTTAGCATCCAACTACTTGTCGCAAACATGGCGGTCGCCAATAATGAAATTCGTTTGTTAGTCAATTGTCTTAACAGATGGTAAAACAGAATTACTGATACTAGACCTACTGCTACGCTGGCAGCTCTTACGCCAAGACTACTTTCACCAAAGACAGTAAGGCTTAGTTTTTGCAGAGAGTGATATGGTGCGTCAACTAAATAATTGATATCGATGACTTGACTTAAATTAACAGATTCAAGTTCTACTTTATTAAACCCATGAACGAATTCGGATATATTCCAGGTGTACATTACCGCACAAATAACCAAAGCAAGTATGGTAAATCCAGTAATTAATAAGGATTGTTTAGTTAATTTCAGACGAACTTTCTTGACCATTTATGATTCCTCATGATGCTTATGTTCTAGACTTTGAAATTGTACGCGTTCTTTATTGAAATACAATTCAATTTGTCCAGTTGGACCATTTCTGTGTTTCTTTACGAATACGTCAGCGATGTTCTGTCGCTCACTTTCTGGATTATAGTATTCTTCTCTGTAAATGAACAACACAACATCAGCATCCTGTTCAATCGAACCAGATTCCCTAAGATCAGATAGTTGCGGAATCTGGGGACTTCGTGACTCAACACTTCGTGACAGCTGACTAAGTGCTAGCACTGGCACATCGAGCTCACGAGCCAGAGCCTTGAGTGCTCTAGATATTTCACTAATTTCCTGTACACGGTTATCCGTGCCACTATGCCCGCTCATTAGCTGCAAGTAGTCAACCACAATCAGTCCAAGCGGATGTTTCTGTTGCTCTCTGCGAGCTTTGGTACGCATTTCTAGCCCGGTGATACTAGGAGTGTCGTCAATATAGATTGGGGCTTCGCTTAGACTTCCCATAGCATGACCCAGTCGCTCAAAATCTTCATCTCTCAACTTACCTGTTCTGAGTGCCCAAGCATCTATGTTAGCTTCTGCAGCCAATAGCCTATCTACTAACTGCTCTTTACTCATCTCAAGACTAAAGAACAGAACAGGCAATTTTTGTTGCGTCGCGACATTGTGGGCGATATTTAGTGCCAAACTTGTCTTACCCATCGATGGGCGAGCTGCAAGAATGATTAGATCTGATTTCTGAAGCCCAGCCAAGGTGTTATCCATATCCTTGTAGCCAGTCGGAACACCTCTCAGTTTGCCCTTATCCTTGTGAAGCTCATCCAGACGATCAAAGCTAGATGCTAACAGGCTTTCTAAAGAAATAATGTCCTGCTTTAGTGTTTTCTGTGAAACTTGAAATAAACGCTGTTCGGCATGTTCAAGTACTTCTTGCATAGGCGTTGCTTCATCGAATCCGAGTCGAGTTATTTCCTCGGCCGCACCGATGAGTCGACGAAGCGTGGCTTTGTGGGCGACGATTTCAGCGTAATGCCCAGCATGTGCTGCCGTTGGAACGCCGTTTACTAGTTCGGTTAAATAGGAGCTTCCGCCCGCTAGCTCTAGGACAGACTCATCCTTGAGGCGATTGGATACCGTAAGTACATCAATCGGTCGTCGTTTGTCATAGAGCTGCATAATTGCGGTATAAATGTGATGATGACGTTCATCATAGAAATCATCAGCAGTTACAATGTCAGCAATGTTCACCAACGAATCACTATCTAGCAAGATTGAACCAAGCAGACTAGACTCAGCTTCGAGATTCTGTGGTGGTACTTTAGGATCCATTAGCGCACTCCTTTTAGGAACTGCGCAGGATATTGGATATTGGATATTGGATATTGAAATGGCTTCATGTCAAAAACTCTTAATCCAAAATCCTTAATCCTAGATTCTAATGAAATGCTTCGCATTTTTATATACTAACCATTTCGCCACCGAGCACTTCGATTATATCCGAAGAAATATCTGGTTTCTTAGAAACTTCAGGAATTGGTTTTTTGGAATTTTCATCAAGAGCTATTTTTAACTCAAATGACCTACCAAACTCATCAGCCAGCGCTTTTTGCAAAGCATCTTGATTTTGGTTTTCCAACATTCGCCGATAATGAAACGGAAAGCCAAACGTTAGATGGATTATTTGATTATCATAGGTCATATGACACATTCTTAATAATGCAAAAATTGAATTGTTAATAGTTTTAACTCTGTCTAAAACACTATTCCATCCAGTTTCATCGATTGTGACTGAACTAGCTAAGTTTCTAGGTTTTGGGGCTATCTCAGGAACTACTTCTGGTGTTTGATCAATTATTTCAACTTCAGGTTTAGCAACAGGGTTTTCTTGTGTTCGCAATGACGGATTTATCGTCTTTATCAGGGTAACTTCGAGAAATAATTCTGGATCGCTTGATTGACCAACTTCTAGAAGCTTTTCAATCAGTTTTATTAGATTTTCTTGGGTTAGAAGCTTTTGTTCTCCAATTAATGATTCCCTCAAATGACGGGCTAACTGCTGAGCGATTTCGACAGGTTGAGCGCCTTCCAGATAGGATTCTTCGAGTGCCGTGATGATTTCTGGAGCAGAATTGTTGGCGATTGCTTTGGTTAGAGCA
>CAZFKV010000060.1:0-5089 GCA_964519575.1 uncultured Candidatus Saccharibacteria bacterium
TAAAGAGGAATGACAGCCCAGGAGCTTTGAGATACTTTGTCGGTACAAAGTATCATAGATTGCTTCTTGGAAAGAAGATTGATTATTTGAGGAAAAAGAGATTATTTATAGGAAACTAAAAAGCCCAGCGTTAACCGGACTTTTTAGTTTGTTTATAACTTTTTATTTAATTGTAATCTTTTTCGGAGCGTCGTTGATCTTTTTGAAGCTGATTGTTAGCACGCCGTCCTTGAGTACGGCATCAATCTCATCTTCTTTTACCGGCACTGGCAGTGTCAATGAGCGAGAGAACTCACCCCAAAAGCACTCTTGGAGATAGAAATTTGCATCTGCAGGTGAACTTCCACTGCGTGAACCATGGATAGATAAAGTATTGTCAGAAATACTAACATCCAAATCATCTTTATTAACGCCAGCAATCGGTGCCTGGACATACACTGCTGTTTTGGTGTCGTAGACATCGACAGCTAGCTGCCCAGGTAGATTTTCATCCTCTAGCCATTCGTCGTCCTGTGCGACCGGGTCGTTAGTGGTGGTCTGATCATCACCTAAAAAGGCGGCAGTCAGCTCATCATCCATTAGTAAATCGTCATCTTGTTGCTTTTTCGCCATTAAAACCCTCCGTTAGAACTATTCATTCCCACACTGTGCTAATCACGAGTATTATAACCAAGTGATTACAAACGAGCAAGTTAGGTTATTTATATAATGAAATATCCGATTGCAGAACGAGTAATATCTGTATTCGCTCCTCATAATTGTCTACTATGTAACAGAGAAGGGAGTGTAGTTTGCGAACAATGCCAATCTCAGTTGGCGCGTGTTCACCGCTCAGTATGTTATCGGTGTAACGCCCTATCCCAAGATTTCGTAACTTGCACGGCTTGTCGGCATTCATCGCCATTGCGCCGAGTTTGGGTGGCATCGCGTTACGAGTCTTATGTCAAAGAACTCATCGCACAGCTCAAATTCGAAAGGGTGCGGTCGGCTTATTTACCACTTGCCTATCTAATCGAAAATATAGTTATCAGTCACTCTTATGACTACATAGTCCCAGTTCCCAGTGCGACCAAACGGTTTCGTGGTCGTGGCTACAATCCACCGTCGCTGATTGCTGGTTATTTATCCAAAGAATGGCAAATACCAGTCAATTCCTTACTTGCTCGTCATGGGCAGGCGCGACAAGTTGGCAAATCTCGACGGCAAAGGCTCGAGCAGTTAGACAATGCATATTATGTTACCTCCGAGAAATCGCTTAATGGCAAATCGGTATTATTGATTGACGACGTGATCACAACCGGCGCAACGCTTGAGCATTGTGCACTAGCACTCAAAAAGTCAGGGGTGAAGCGAATCGAGGCGGCGGTTATCGCTCGCTAACTAATCTTGCTTTTGTTGGTCTAATTTTTCGCCGTATTCAACTGCCCTGCGAAATGCGCTTGCTGCTTCGGCGTCAGTTGCATCAGGATTTTCACGCTTATAGTCCTCTATCCACTCAGCCATTGCGTTGAAATTTTTATCAAATTCGTCCTTATCTCCGCGATATTTCTCCCTAGAATCGATATATTTTTGAAAATTCTGATCAAACTTGCTCTTGTCACCCTTGAATTCGGATCTGAGTTCCAGATATTGACTAAGATTATCGAGTTCCTCATCGAAGACAACTCTAACCACTACCAAACCAGCTAGTACAATAAATAGAACAAGACCGACTATTTTGAGAATCTTTGTATTCATACTTTTAATCATACTCTTTTAATGCAGTAGTACAATCATAAAATTGACAAAATAAATAACTTATGCTAATAATAAATACAGTTCATAAAACACAAAAAATAAATAAGGAAAACAAAAATGCCTGCTAGCCCCGAAGCCCCAGCCCCACCAGAATTAGATGGAGATGCAATTGCCGCTATGGACCCTGAGGCAGCAGAAGCAGCGCTTAATGAAGCAGTACTACGTGGTGAAGCTGTCCCTCTTAGTCCTGACTCTCCTCATTTAGCCCCCGATTATGTTATAGCTCCGGAAGATTTACCCACCGATGAAACTCCAGCACCAGCAGAAGTGGTTGATTCCAGCGTTCCATTCATCCCAGCAAGTAAAGTTACCGCAGCCAGAGACCACTTATCAAATGGTGCCGCAAGACCTGATGCTTCGGGCCGTTATCACACCGAAGGTGGAAAATTTGCTCCAATTGATGAAATTGAAAAGACAAGGCAGGCAGAAGAAGCCGCTGGATCCGCAAGATTAACCGAAGCAGACAAATCACACCTTACTGAGCTTCGCGACACTTTGGCTAAGGGTGTACTTCCAGAAGGCTTCAAGATAGATTATAAAGCTGGGGAAACAACGGCTACTGCTGCAGCTCGGCATCTGGCGGAAGTTGAAGGTAGATTCGCGATTGACACAGAAATCAGAACTGCCGAAGCCAATGAAGTAGCTGCAAAAAATAAGGCAGTTATGGATGAGATTGAAACGGCCGCTGAAAGGGAGCAGTCACTAATAAGTGATGAAGTTGGCAAATTGGCTGCCTCACTGCGAAAAGGGGCTAGTAAAGCCGCCAAGACTGAGGTTAATAACAAATACGATGCCGAGCTTTCTGCTGTTGACAGCAGGGCAGATCTTGACGGCTCAGGTAGGGCATTAGCCCGCGCTCAGATTAATAAAGAGCGTGCTAAAGCGCTCGAATCGGCGCTGAAAGATTCAGCGTTAGATGCCCGTAACCAGGAAGCACTCGATGCCAAGCGCGGAGAATTAGAAACCCGACTCGCTCGTGGGGAAACAGCTGATGTACGAAAAGAAATCGACAGAGGCAGAAGGAAAGACGCCAAGCGTCGAGACTTTAGAGAGCGGATTGGAACTGGTTCTGGACTCGATGCCGACAAACGCAAAATAGATCTAGAATTTGATGCCAGCAAAGACGGACCCAACGAAGTAGAATGGCTGAAACTCTCACCTGACCAAAGACGCGAGAACAGACAGAAACGTGTTGACACCAACCGAGCCCGAATTAATGTTGCCCTTGAACATGGCGATATGACCGAAGAAGAAGCTAACGAATTACATGCCAAGCTGGACGCCCAAGAGCGCGAAGATTCACCAGACGGATACACTCAAGCAGAAAGAGATGCGTTAGAGTATATAGACGGTCTTGATGACGAGACGAAAGCCAAATTACAAGAAATGGCTGAATTGAAGACATCCGAACTGGAAGATGATGCTCTAGAAGAAGAGGATGCACTAGAATCAGCTGGCTCTACCGACGAAGCACAACCAACAGGTCGTGGCAGACGATTCCTAAACAAGCTTCGTAAGTTGAGTACTAGTATCAAAACGGCAGTTTGGAATACTATGCAAGCACCAGCTAACATCAATGCATTTATAGATCGCAAATTACCAGAATCATGGAGCCCAACCCGAAAACGGGTCGTTAAGGTTGCTGGCGCACTAGCGATAGTGGGCGCAACCGTTTTTGGAGCCAAGAAAGGCTTTGATATGCTGACCGATGATGGCGCAAGCCAAGTGGTTGGAACACCAAAAGGTAGCAGTGGACCACTGGGTGCGGAACATATTCAACCTAGCGGCAACAGCTCAGGTGCTGGGGACCAATTGCGACCTTCAGGCAGAAACGGTGCTCTTGATTTAGACAGCTTATCTTCACCAGATGTCAGTACCTCTGGCGATATAGATTTGTCACAGGTACCAAATAACTTCAGTCCAGAGCAAGCCCAAAGCTATCAGAACCTAACACCCGACCTACAGGAAGTCTGGTGGACTCCACCACAGGGTATGGAGCTTGAAGAACATCAAGACAAACTCAGAACTTGGTTCGAAATTGTAGGTGCTACAGCGTAGATATTCGTAAATAGGTTATATCGTAACTATTCATTCTTAGAGTGAATTCTATAAAAGTGTGTCGTTCCGGGGATGAAGGTTGTGCGTGGCGTGAGCCAGCTTGTCCTCCACCCCCGGAAATGTCGACACGCTGTTGTGACTACCCAGCGCCGAAGCTAGCCGTCACCAAGATTGGTGGCAACGACTCGCCGGAACCGACGGTGTACTCCGGGCCCGGGTCATACTGACAGGCGACCCGCCAGAGCGCGTAGCTAATCCCGACAGGTCGGCATGCCCAGCCGTCGCCAGAAGCGATGACTGTCACAGGATCGATGCTTCCAAGCCACTGCAACGGCGGCCGGAACTCTTGGTAGAGCTCCACGAAGACACCGTCGTAGCCGAAGTCCTGAGTGATCCCCTCGTTGGTCACCGTGATGGTGGTCAGGGCATGAGGCCCCTCAGGGGTGTACTCCTGGGCTTCCAGCGTCTGGACGTTGGTGACGAAGTCGTCGGCCCAGTGGAAGTACGAGCGGAAGTGCGTGCCGTCTGTGCAGTTGCCTTGGCCGGCGATCAAGGCGATTCCGACCTGGAGGTCGGGCATGCTCTCACCAAGCTCGTTGTACCAAGCCGTGCGCAGCGTCTGCTCGAACTCGACGTTGTCGATCGGGGTGTTGTAGCCCCAGCAGACTTCTTCGGCGAGCTGCATGAAAGCCGCGGCCAACTCGAGCTTGCGCTCGTGCCGGCTCAGACCCTCAGCCTCCAGTTCAACACTGATGCCCTGCGCCGAGTCGAAGTAGCTGAACCGCTTGTCCTCGTTCTGCTGCCTTTGGAGCAGCCGAATGAAGCTGAGGTCAGCGTTCTCCTCCGGCTCGTCGACCAGCACGACCTCGACGAACGTGTCGTTAATCGTCGGGGTACTGCTGTCGTCGCTACCGCCGTTCGCCACAATGGCGATTCCGACGATGATGGCGACAACCAAGGCCGCAATGGCCAAGATGCCTTTCTTGCTCATGATCCCTCCCGGGAGTTGCATGGTGGTGTGGGTGCCAATCCACATGAGGCTCTCTATTCACTCTTAGTGAACACAAAGCCTCACGTGGGTTTTAACAGCGTATCAATTGTGAAACTGCTGGACACTAAGCCCAACAGACATACTTCAACCACCCCAAAGTGTGATTGAATAGCACATTAAAGCACAGAAATGATAAAAAGTCAATGCTTTCACCTCTCCCTAACCCCTGTATACTTTCAGGAT
>CAZFKV010000061.1:0-5035 GCA_964519575.1 uncultured Candidatus Saccharibacteria bacterium
CTGGCACTCTTGCATTGAGAGTGCTAGTTTTGATATACTGGCACTACTAACATATGACTGCTAAAAATAGGGAGGATTAACAGATATGAGTAAAATAATTGGAATTGATCTAGGAACAACAAACAGCGCTATGGCTGTAATGGAAGGCGGCCAGCCAACTATTATCGCTAACAGTGAAGGTGACCGGACTACCCCAAGTGTGGTTGCCATGGGCAAGGATGATAATCGACTGGTAGGAAAGATTGCCTATCGTCAGCGAGTTACTAATCCAAAAGATACAATCTATGCAGTTAAGAGACTGATCGGTCGTCGCTTTAAGGACAAAGAAGTTCAAAAAGATATCGAACTAATGCCCTTCAAGATAGTTGATGGTAAAGGCGGAAATGCCAAAGTGACAATGAACGGCAAGGATTACAGTGCCGAAGAGGTTAGCGCAATGATTCTTAGCAAGCTAAAGGCGGACGCCGAGGCCTATCTGGGTCAGGATGTGAAGGAAGCGGTTATTACTGTTCCAGCGTATTTCGACGATAGTCAACGTCAGGCCACGAAAGATGCCGGTAAGATTGCAGGTCTCGAGGTTAAGAGAATTATTAATGAACCAACCGCGGCAGCGCTTGCTTACGGACTAGACAAGAATAAGGACGAAAAGATCGTTGTTTATGACCTAGGTGGTGGAACATTTGATGTGACGATTCTGGAGCTCGGTGATGGTGTCTTTGAGGTTAAATCAACCAACGGCGACACTCACCTTGGTGGTGAAGACTTCGACCTGCTGATCGTAAATCACTTGCTCGATATTATTAAGAAAGAGCACGATCGAGATGTCCGTGATGACCCACAAGCCATGCAACGACTCAAGGAAGCGGCTGAGAAAGCTAAAATCGAACTTTCCAGTGCTCAAAGCAGTGAGATCAACCTGCCTTTCCTCGCCGAAGGTCCACTGAACTTCGAATACACCATGAAGCGTGCTGAGCTAGAAAACCTTGTTGCTGATCTGATAGATAAGACAGTCAAGCCAAGTAAAGATGCCTTGAAAGACTCAGGGCTTAAAGCTAGTGATATTGATGAGGTAGTCCTAGTAGGTGGTATGACTCGTATGCCAGCCGTTCAAGCCAAAGTTAAGGAAATCTTTGGGAAATCGCCATTAAAGGGAGTGAATCCTGATGAAGTTGTAGCCCTCGGTGCTGCAATTCAGGGTGGTGTACTATCAGGTGATCTGAAAGATAAGGACATTGTGCTTGTTGACGTTACTCCACTTTCACTAGGAGTTGAAACACTAGGTGGTGTCACGACTAAACTCATCGAACGAAACACTGCAATTCCAAGTAGCAAGAGTGAAGTTTTCTCAACTGCAGCTGATAATCAGCCAAGTGTCGAAGTACATGTGCTTCAGGGTGAACGAGAAATGGCAGGTGACAACAAATCACTTGGGCAGTTCGTGCTCAGTGGTATTCCACCAGCTCCGAGAGGAGTTCCGCAAGTCGAAGTTACGTTTGCGATCGACAGTAACGGAATTTTAAATGTAACAGCCAAGGACAAAGGATCTGGCAAAGAGCAGAGCATCACCATTAAAGACAGTGGTAATCTTAAAAAAGAAGACATCGAAAAAGCCCAGAAAGAGGCCGAAGCCCACGCTGACGAAGACAAGAAGAAGCGCGAAGCAGTTGAAGCCAAGAATATGTTGGCTAATGCTATCTACACAGCCGAGAAGATGCTAACCGAGCACAAAGAAAAGCTCAGCGACGAAGATAAAAAAGTCATCGAAGATGCTGTTAAAGAAGCCAAAGAAAAAGAAGATTCTGATGATAAGAATGAACTAGAGAAAGCTGCTAATACTCTTCTCGAAAAACTTCAGCCAATCGGTGCTAAGATGTATGAAGAATCGTCAAAGGACGATTCAGATAAAAGAGAAGAGAAAAAAGATAAAAGTGACGATGAACCAGTTGAAGGTGAAGTCGTCGAAGAAAAAGAAGACAAGAAATCTAAGGACAAAAAGAAGAAATAGAAAGGCACAATGCCCGATAAAAAAACAATTGTCTATATTGACGGAGAGAACACTTTCTTCCAGCTATTTGACTCCTTGCGTCGCAAGAAGTTAGCACGCTACCGTGAAGATTTGGTCAAGTTCGATCTTGTAGGGTTACTCGAGGAAGTTTTGGGAAAGATTGATAATATTGAGTATCGATATTACGGTGCTCGACTCAAAGAGATCGACACAAGCGAAGAGTTGCTCAAGCGGACACAGAAAATGATCGACCACAAACGCCGGTGGAGCGGATTTTTGAGTAATCAAGGTGTTAATTTTATCAGTGCCGGAAATCTTAAAATACGCAACAAAAATCCATCTGGCGAAGAAGCAGATTTAACGTTCGTAGAAAAGGGAATCGATGTCAAGATGGCAACCGACCTTGTTGTCGATGCTTTTTCAAATGATGTTAAGACGGCAGTTATTTGGAGCTCGGACTCTGATATCCAGCCGGCAATGCTGGCGGCCAGTAAAGTCGGTGTTCATATAACCTATCTTTGTCACGAAGAACGTATCAACGATGTGCTGGCTGGGACTGCCAGCGAGACCAAGACCATCAATATCGACCAAATAGCCGAAGCCTTCAAAAGAGCCAATAGTTAAAAGGACTATCCTATGAACAATAGATTGATTACATCCAGTCGAAGTCGTATAATTGGGCTACGTCACCTCGTCGTAATCCTTGGATTATCACGAGGTTTTTTGATTAAGGAAGGTATATGAGCCAAGTAGTTCTCATAGATGGAGAAAATCTCATTCATAAAGTTCTTCATGTGTTAGAAGAAGCCGAAGAAATCACCGATAGAGATCAAATACTAAGCTTTAATATTAAAGCGTTGTTGGAAGCTGTGGTTGGTAGCCATCTAGCAAGTGATGCCGTGATTAATTACTACTCAACTAAAGTTCACCAAGTTGATGAGCCAGAATATCTAGCCAAGAAAACTGCCGATATGATTTCATGGAATTCACGATGGGTTCCTTTTCTCAATAACCTAGGGATAACTTATATAAAAGCCGGAAATCTCCAAGTTCGAGACAGCAAGAAATGTCATTACTGTGGCAAGCATACTCACACACTTCAAGAAAAGGGTGTCGATGTGCGATTAGCGGTAGATTTATTATTGGCCGCTGAAGCAGGTTCTGAAGTAATCCTAGTTAGTTCAGATTCAGATATTATCCCTGCAGTTAATGCAGCCAAATTAAAGAAAGCTGACATTAGTTATGTTGGTTTTGATTTTCTTAACAACGACGCCTTGAGCGTTGCTTCGGATAGGACCTTTACGATTAATAGCGAAAAAGTTATTAATATATACAAGGCAGGTAAACAATAATATGGCTAAGCGTGATTACTACGAAGTACTCGGTATAAGTAAAACCGCCTCGGCTGATGAGGTTAAGAAGGCCTTTCGTAAAGCAGCAGTTAAGCTTCATCCAGATAGACCAGAAGGGGACGAAGAGAAGTTTAAGGAAGTGAACGAAGCCTACGAAGTCCTCAAGGATGAGAATAAGCGTAAAAGATATGATCAGTTTGGGCATGCTGGTGTTGGAACATCAGCGGCTAGTAGTGGAGCAGGTGGCGATCCATTTGCTGGTTTCGGTGGGTTCGGCGGACAAGCAGGAGGTGTACATGTTGACCTAGGTGATATGGGTATTGGTGATATTTTCGAAAGTTTCTTTGGTGGAGCAGCTGGAGGCGGGCAACGTCAAAGGCAAGCAGATCGTGGTCGCGATGTTGAGACAAGTATTACTCTTGATTTCGAAGAAGCAATCTTCGGAGTTGAAAAGAATATATCCTTAGAACTAAAGGATTTGTGCCCACACTGCAAAGGCAATAAGGCAGAGCCAGGTTATGAACTCAAGAAATGCGAAACATGTAATGGTAGCGGTCAGGAAGTAAAAGTAACTCGGACTGTCTTTGGTAATATTCAACAGGCGGCTATTTGTGGTCGGTGTGGAGGCGAAGGCATGCGTCCAGAAAAGAATTGCACACGGTGTGGCGGACTGGGTGTTACGCGTCAACGAAAAGATATTAAACTCAAGATTCCAGCAGGTATCAACGACGGTGCGACCATCAGATTACAAGGTCACGGCGAAACAAGCGCCAAAGGTATTCCAGGTAGTCTATTCGTCAACGTGCGCGTAAAACCTCACAAGAAATTCACTCGTGAAGGTGATCTGGTGCTATCTGATGAAACAATTGGGATTGTTGAGGCGACTCTCGGTACCGAAATGGAAGTTGAAACTGTAGATGGCCCTGTCAGGTTGCGAATTCCGGCTGGTACTCAAACTGGAAGTGATTTTAAGCTAGCCGATCATGGCGTGCCTCATATGAAAGGCAAATCACGTGGTGACCATATAGTTCGTATTCTGGTCGAGACTCCTACGAAACTTACCAAGAAACAAGAAGAACTACTTCAGGAATTTGCCAAAGAGAGCGGCAAAAAACC
Organism: uncultured Candidatus Saccharibacteria bacterium; assembly: GCA_964519575.1. GTDB lineage: Bacteria > Patescibacteriota > Saccharimonadia > Saccharimonadales > JAGPDM01 > CAZFKV01. The sequence continues at coordinate 4,474 of CAZFKV010000061.1, forward strand.
TTTTTGGAAAAAGTAATCCCTTATTTTTAATGTTCTTTCCAAGAACCGATTAATCCTTTTCTTTTCCAAAGAAACAAATCTTCTGATACTTTTGGTGGCAAAAGTATCGCAAAAGCCACGAACAGGACACAAAATACTATGAGAGTCTGCACTATTCAAACCGGCGACTGCGGAACTCGTTCGCTTTGCTCACTTCAGACATCCTCGCTGCGCGGTTATTGAACAGTACAACCTCTCATCGGTTTTGCTTTATGTTCGATCTCTATTCGGTATCAGCGTAGCTGATAAATAATAAACATGTGACATATAAAGGGTCTGGGCACAGGGAGTGAGTCCTGAATAACGAATGTCATTTTAACAATATATAAGCACTAACTTACCCTTTAGGGCGACTGTAAGGAGTTGTTAGTGTGCATTGTTGAATATGACAATGAGTTAATCAAGACGAACGATGCCCAGGAGTTTGTGACACTTTGCGATTCAAAGTGTCATTACTTGGTTCTTGGAAAGAACAGAATCTAGGCGGGTTTTAGGTTTTCGATGAGTTTGCTTAGGCTCATTG
>CAZFKV010000062.1:0-5000 GCA_964519575.1 uncultured Candidatus Saccharibacteria bacterium
CGAGAAGTAAAATCGATCAAACAAGACTGCAATCACTCGAGTACATAGATCTACGATTTAATGGGCATGTTTACATCAAGTAGGGGACGGAAATAACAGCTTAGAAATCTTGCAGTGAAGCGAAGTATAAAATGTTCTGATCATTTGTATTTGATTCCATTGATACAACAATTATAAATAAAATCGAGTTATAGAATGAGAAGGCAGTTCGCTACACTATCTAGTTCGGTATTTGTTCGACTTCCTAAGACAGTAGGCGTAAGTAACAAGAAAACATACAAAAAGATATTAAAATAGATAAGTCAAATAAATACTGGATAGGTAGGTAAACGGGGGATATATTAATAAGAATACTAAATGAAAGAAAAAGCAAATGTGTTGTGGAAAAGTATACAATAATATTAACAACGTAATTAAGCAAATTGTGCAATCATCACTAGAGCTAACACTAGGAGCCGTGCTGGGACCACTATCGAGAAGTGGCGACGCAACGGCATCACTTTGTTGAATAGATCAACGCAAGACAGGGAGATTTTAAGAATTACTGCTATGTGGCCCTTAAACTCCCCCGCTAAAAGGGTATAAGGAGTCAAATGCGGTTATTATATACAGAGTCGTAAAATATACATTGTGCGACATGATATGTTACTATCAATCAAACTAAATGTATCATCCAATTCTGCTAATTATGGCTGTAATAATTCTCTATCCTCTATTTCGTTATACACTACTCTATTTCACTAATCTGCTGTCATGTTACTGGGTATCATTTGCTGTGTTTTTAGTTCCATTGAGTCCTACATCTGTTAGCATGTCAATTATCTAACAGGGGTCCGACTACTGTTAATAATCGGCTAAATAATCACCTAATGTTCGTATTTTGTATTGCTTAGCTCGGGAGTTCAGCAATTACACGTATTGGGCTACCGTCTAAGTCAACACGCAAAGGTAGTCCAATGACACGAAAGCCGTCTTTGGGTAGTTGTCCCAAGTTAGTCAGGTTCTCAATTATGAGAATACCATTTCCCAGCAAGAGCTTATGAATCGCAAAAGGTGGATAGTCTGGCCCTGACATATCAAAACCTACTGCATGAGCTTTTTGCTTAATGAGCCAGCGAGCAATCGCTTCTGGTAATGCTTCATACTGCTCGTAGTAACCAGGTTGGCTATACTTAGAGATCCAGCCAGTATAGAACAGAACGATACTTGCTGGCTTTAGGGTGTGTCGTAGAATTAAATCAGTGTTCCAGCCTTCTCGCACATCAAAGACGATCCCAGGCCCAATAGTATTCCCTACCGAGAAAGATTCAAGCGTTTGGCCCCCTTCAACCATGTGTAATGGAGCATCAATATGAGTTCCAACGTGTGTAGATAGTTTAATGTCATGCTGGGTGTAACCGTCAGTTGCTAAATTAGCCTGGCGAGTAATCTCGACGGACGAATCACCAGGGTATACAGGGGTATCAGAGGTAAGAAGTACGCTCAGATCTATGAATTTCATCGAAGCTTAATCACCTGCTCTTCTTCCAATTGACCATTAGTTTGTTTTTCTTCGGTTGGGGTTGCTATTTGCTTGACAGCCGCAGCACCGGCTAATTTAAGCTTGTTGCGTGAGCGCTTTTTCTTTGTCGCAGTCTTAGTTGGTCTTTGTGGCGATTTTGCTGGGTTTTCGATATGGGCATTAACTGGGTTTTGGTTTTGTTGGTTGAGGGGTGTAGTTAAGAGACGGATCTCTTGTTCAACAACGTCTTTTTGACGGGCATACTTGTTACGAGAATTTTCAATGATATTTAAGGTGAAATCCGCTTGAGGAGCTGGAATGTTGAGAGTTGTTGCAGAAAATGGTCTCACCTTCTCTCCATCGATACTTAGGTTAGCGACAAAGTGCCGATTATTTAGATTGATTAGATCCTGAGACTCAAATTCTGGCTCAAAATATTTTTGTAATATTGAACCATCTTCGGCACCTACTCGAAATGATATTAAACTACCAACATTACCAAAGACCGCGTCGCGCACTATTGGTGTCATTTGATTAACGTATTGATTAGCCACGGTGAGGTTGAGTCCATACTTACGGGCTTCACTTAGAATTACCGCAAAACTATCTGTAGCAAAGTTTTGAAACTCATCAACATAAAGATAGAAAGGCCGTCGATCCTCAAGAGCGACAATATTCGCTCGGCTCATTGCAGCCAGCTGAATCTTCGTTACCATCAGAGCACCTAGAATGGCTGCGTTGTCCTCCCCCACTAGACCACGAGAAAGATTAACCACTAATATTTTACCTTGGTCCATAACTTCTCGAATATTAAAGCTACTTTGTGGTTGACCGATTATATTTCTTATCATTGGATTAGCGGTGAATGCACCAACTTTGTTAAGTACAGGTGCGACTGCTTCTGCAGCAAACTTATCATTCCAACTTGCAAATTCAGTGGTCCAGAAATTCTTTACAACTGGATCTTGTATTCGACTAATAATATCGTTTCGGAAATCTTTCTCAGTTAACATTCGAGTAATACCCAGCATCGTCGAATCCGGTGTATCTAACAGCGCTAAAAGGGTATATCTGAGAATATACTCGAGCCTTGGACCCCATGATTCAAACATCCGTTTTAGAACCCCAACAATTTCTGAACTGATATGGTTTTTCATTGTCGGATCGATAATCTCCATTGGGTTGAAACCTATCGGGAACTCCATGTCAGCAGGATTGAAGTATATGACATCTTTTAAGCGATGTGCGGGGATGTAACGCAAAATATCGGCTGCATAGTCACCGTGCGGGTCGACAATGGCGAATCCGTGATTGTGGAAGGTATCACTGAGGGTTAATAACTGCAATAATCCCGACTTTCCTGTTCCAGTTTGTCCAACAATGTAAATATGCCTTCCTCTATCGTTTCGTTTTATGCCAAATTGTAAGTGAGTACCACGAAAATTAGTTGCTCCAAATGGGCTCAATACATCGTCGGGTACTCGCCCCATAATCGCTAAATTACTTGGCGGTTCGGCGGTTTTACTGCTTGCCCAAACGATATTTGGAGTTTCGACATTTGTATGAGGAAGATGGAAAACGCTAGCAAGCTCTTCTATGTTTACTGTGTTGCCTCTGTCTTGGAAATATCTAGCGCGATATTTGAGCTGAGAGCCAGGCTCGAAACTGCTCTTTGCGACAACAAAGCCATTGAGATTAGTGCTATTAAACTGTTTAAACGAGCCAACAATTGCTTGCATGCGTAATCTGGCCAAATTACGCTCTTCACCAGCGTAAAGTATCCTTATCTGCATCTGGTAACCTAATTTAGCAATCTTCTCGTTGACTGCTGTTACCTGTACCCTTTGCTGGTCTGATAATGTGTTCGCTCCACCGACTTCTTCGGGAACTGTGGTTAGAGCGCTAGCAACTTGGGAAATATAGCCAGCAAGTATACCGCTTCCCAGTCCCCCGCCTCGTTTGATGGTCTTAATGAATCTCTCACCTTGTTTATGCCAATTATCGTCAATTGGACGAGCCAATATTTGAATCCATAATTCTTCATTTGCGGCATCAAGTTTGGCGAGTGTTCCGGTAATCGATGCTAATGGATCAACGTCAAAACTTGGGAAGGTTTTAATGGGCAACATATCATTCTTAGTAAATCCAAGTTCTACGGTATGAATCACTGCTTGCGATAGCTCTGCTTCCGCGTAGTCGTCTGACATTTCGTACATTTGAACCTCTGGGTATTGCGCGTAGACTTGACCCTCAACGAAATTCTTCAAATGCACGGGGCACCAAATGTAGAAGCGAATCTGCTGTTGCTTCACACCAATTTCGAAACTAATATGTTCCTGGATAGCCCCCTCACGACGCAACTCAGCTCGTGGCCGCAGGATGCCATGTAGCGCAGCAAACATCTGCTCAGCGGCCAATTCTTTACGATCATTGGCACGAGGTATTTCGAGCATTAATAGAACTGATTCGTGTTCGGTTATCCATTTTAAGCGTCTCTTATTCTGCCAAATCAGATAAATAAATATTGCGACAATTAGAACCCAACCCCATCTATTGAATAAAATGAAGCCGATGAATTCGAAGGTGTCACGTATGAATGCAGTCACTAAAAAGTTTACCGTTTAAGGGCTTAGTACTACTGTTACAATATCACGGAAACACCTCTGTTGGCAAAGCGTAAGCGAATAGATTAATCTAAATCTGTTATTTAGATGAGTCGTAAGTGTAGGTAGCTTTCGCAGTGCGAACGAATTGTGGTTTGCTCTGTAGATTCAGAAGGATTGTCGTTTCCTTAACGTGACGTTCCTTGAGAACTCGTTTAACAATCTCATCTCTGTGTAATGGCTCTTTAGAGGCAGTTAAGACTTTAGCGATAATGTCAGCAACAGTTCCTTTGGCATATCCCCATTCTTCGAGTGCATAGATGCCTCTACCGATAAGCACGAAGCGCTTATCTTTAATAAGTTCGTTGTGTATAGCTTGGGTAGTAACATCTCGACGTTTGAAACTGCTGTCTTTGATAGAATTAGCAATCTTATTAAAATGCATTGGCTTGCCAGTTTCTTGCAGGATAACGTAGATTTTATCACGAATATTCTTCGGGTTGACGAGTGGCCATTTGATGTGACCCCACTGCCCTTTCAGGCTGGTCAAATGCTTGCTAGCACTGGCAACAGCTGTTGCATGTTCTGGTTTTTCAAATTGAGATGCAAACTTATGTAATTCAACAGAGTCTACTGGTTTGCCGTGCCGTTTAATGTCTTTAACTAGCTTACTAATTGAATCCTTCAAGTCATTTATTTTATGGTACTTTCCAATTGCAACAGAGTGATAGAAATCATCGTTCTCGTGCAAAACATTCAAATTAGGAGCTAATTCTGATAGAAAGGCCACATGTGAGTTATCTTCTCGCTTCGGTGAGTCAATAATGCTTTGAGTTAATGTCTTCACAGGAGCAACTCTGCCGAGTTTTTCCAGATGATCAATCAAAACTGATTCA
>CAZFKV010000063.1:0-4972 GCA_964519575.1 uncultured Candidatus Saccharibacteria bacterium
TAGTTGTCTGTTTTACACTCTTTTCATCAGGAAGTGCTTTATGTTCGATCTCTATTCGGTATCCGCCAAAGGCGGATAATTTTAAATACTTGGCGAATAAAAGGGTCTGGGCATCAGGAATGAGTCCTGAATAACGAATGTCATTTCAACAATAAAGAAAAACACTAACTCACCCTTTAGGGCGACTAGAAGGAGTTGTTAGTGCGCATTGTTGAATATGACAATGAGTTAATCAAGACGAAAGACGCCCAGGAGTTTACTCAACTTTGCGGTCAAAGTTGAAAAGATTTTGTTCTTGGAAAGAACGGAAAGCCTTTTTGAGAAAAGAAAGGATTAGTTTTGCTGCCAAAAGTGGCATTGGATTGGTTCTTGGAAAGAAGAAAAAAATAAATTATTCTAAGGCTTTTTTGGCAGCATCTAGCTGAGGGTCTCTATCCTTGTCGAAGTCATCATCAGTTAGTTCTACTTTCTGATCTGGCTTAATTCCGTCTTTGTTGATGTTCACGCCTTTTGGAGTAAACCAACGTGCAATTGTTATTTTTAACTGTCCGCCGTTTGGTAAGTCCTCCAGAGTCTGTACACTACCTTTTCCGAAGGTCTTCTCGCCAATTAACTTAGCTACACCATGATCATGTAGCGCACCGGCGACAATTTCACTGGCCGAGGCTGAACCTCCGTTTATCAATATGACTAGTTGAGTACCTCGTAATACCCCATCCCGATCAGCGCGCAGAATCTCCTTGTCACTGTTCAGCCCCCTTTCCTCAACCACCACCTCACCATTGAGCCAAATACTGGAAACATCAACCGCTTGGTTGAGAAGACCACCACTGTTATTACGCATATCAAGGATCACTTTCTTAATACCCTTGCTAGCAAATCCTTCAGCAATCCGTTTAACTTGAGCACCCGAACTATCGCCAAATGTCCTCAGCTCAATGTAGCCAATATCATTAGCCAGAATCTCGCCACTAGCATCCTCGACTACAATCCTTGATCTGGTGATTTCAAGTTCCTTAGGCTTATCATCTCTGACTATTGTTATCTTTACAGTTGTACCTTTTTTGCCCCGAATCTTGCTGACCGCCAACTCGGTTGTCATACCGGCAGTATCTTTGCCGTTAATGGCAATAATTGGGTCGCCAGGTCTTAACCCAGCTTTCTCCGCTGGTGTGTCGGGAAGTGGAGCTACTACCTGAAGTTGATTTTCTTTTGTTGCTATCTCAGCACCAATTCCATCAAACTCTCCGTTGAGACTCTCTTCGAATTCCTTGGCACTTTTCGCATCTAGATACACAGTGTAGGGGTCACCACTTGCTCCAACCAATCCTGATTTCAGGCCGTCTAGTAGTTTATCTTCGTCTAACTTGCCGTTATATTGGGCTCGCAGTTTGTCATAAACTTCCTCGACAGAACGGTAATCTAAATCCTCTGGAGTCTTGTGGGTTTTATTTCTATCTGAGATAAGACTTTGAAAATTTGAGCTATTTTGAATTCCTACCCCAAAGGTAAACGAGATTGCTCCAACCAATACTATCGTTACTACAAATACAGCCGTAGGAATACCTGGTTTAGTTAATCTTGCTCTATCCAAAAATCCGTCCGTTCTACTTATGCTATTAATCTATGCTAACAGAGCTTGAGCTCACATGCACTAACGAATTTACAACATATGATGATAATAAGAGATCATGCCGTTGGTATGACGAATGATGACTGTGTTACCGCCACCGCTGACACAGTTACCGGCACACAATATATCTCCACTACCAATCGCCCGAACTGGGGTGCCTTGAGGAGCTACAACGTCAACACCACGATGGAAATAACCTTCTCCTGGGCACCATGGTCGAGTCGAAGCAGCCCAAAAAGCCGTACAATCGAACCAGCGAGATACTGGATAGGTATTTGAATAAGGCCAACTAAAGCCATATTTGAGAGTCTGAGTCGACCGTGATGCAACTGGATCTATGAAATCATCAGAGGCTGGATCAAATAGTCCGAAGTGAAGATGGACTCCAGTAGAGTTACCGGTCGATCCCGTATAGCCAACTACAGCGTTGCTGTTTATCTTGCCTTGGCTGACAAATCCAGTTTTTGTCTGACTACGAACAAACGCTTCTAATTCAGCCTCGGCCTTATTTTGTTCTTGCTGTTTGGTCGAAACATAACTGGCATATGAAGCTTCGGTCGCTTGTGCGTCAGCGAGAAGCTTATCTTGCTCAACTTTCTTAGCTTCGACAACTCGTTTTTGGCCAACTTGAAGTTCCAAGAGTTCGTTAAGTTCTTGCTTCTGAATAACAAGTTTATCTTTTAGTTTGGCTACTTTTTTGGCAGATTCTTGAACCGATAATTTAACACGCTCTAAATATTCTTGCCCGTTTACAAATTCGGTGAAGCTATCACTCGAGGCCAATAATTCAACAGTACTAACACGACCTTGTTTATATAGCGCACGAAGGCTCTCGCCCATAATACCTTCCTGTCGATCAAGTTCAGCTTGAGTTCGTTCTAATTCTGCTTGGGTATTAGCAATATTTGTTGATGTAGTGGTTATTTGACCTTGAATTGAACTGATTTCAGCCTGTAATTGATTTACTTTTTCTTCAAATGAATTGGCAACTACTTCAGCATCGTGTAGTTTATCCTTTCCTTCATTGAGTTCAGATTGGACTTTGTTCGCTTTTCCACGGAGATCGGCTTCACTAACAGCAAACACCGTACCACTGGCAATAATTATAATTGCCGCAATAACGACGACCCTAAAAAGATTTGTAGTGGTAGTAAAGATGTTCGCGCGCATAAACATTAGTATAATACTCCGTTTAAACATAAGTGTCAAGAGATTCTTACCTCTGTTATTTGTATATTTATAATATCTTTTGATTATAATTTCAAGTATCTGGTCATAGCCAGAAGGCTGGAAAGCACCCCAATACCAACACCAATGAACAGCGTTCCACCTACCACCACATACCATTGTCCGGTAAAGAAGCTCATTACCGTACTAAAATCGATGTATTGGTCTATTTCTTGACTGAGAGTGAAAAGAGCCGAGTAGACAAGCACTAATGAGATGACGCTGGCAACGATGCCGTAAAGCGCCGCTTCAAAAAGAAATGGGCCGCGAATAAAGGCATTAGTAGCTCCGATAAGCTGCATTATTCTAATTTCTTCGCCTCTTGTAAATATCGCCATTCGGATAGTATTCAGAATGATTAGGATCGAAATTGTTGCAAATACTCCACCAGCTATAGCACTAGAAGTGGTGATGAACCGCTGGGTACTGGCAATTCGCTGGATTCTTTCTTCACGGTTCTTGTCATAGCTAGTTTCTTCGACGAAATTTTCATACTTCTTTGATTCAGCCAGTTCAACTATTGGATTGATGTTGCCAAGATCCAATACTTGTACTTCAAAACTAGCCGGCAAGGCATTCTTGGCAATTGTTAAGCCATCCAATAACTCTGGTTGTTCTTTGTTCTCCTCACTAAAAATTCGCAGAGCTTCATCTTTACTTATATATTTTACTTTCCTGACATTTGGCTGTTTCAATAAATCCTGATTCAAGCCAGTCCGTTGGTTTTCGGTAGCTCCTTCTTTGAAATATACCGATACGGTAATATCTTTGACGATATTATCAATCTCTTTGCTCAATGCCAGATTAATAATGACACTGCCGAGCATAATCGTCAGCGTCACTAACATCACTGCTGTCGCAGCCGTTGATAGCCAAGTATTTCGAAGGAAGTTAGTCAAACCTTGCTTAACTACCCGCCAAACTGTAATTAAATGATCCATAGTTTATCTAACCCCCATGACTAGACGACAGATGGATTGCAGCTGGATTAAATTCGAATTTTCTTCTCGAGAAGTGCCAAGGAGCTGTATAAAGAATACTGCGACTGCGCCTCGCAGAGAAAAAATTCGAAATTGACCAGAAGCAACAAGCTCAAGGCCGGCTTTGCCGGTTTTTAAGCTGTTGCGGTGCAATTCATATGTCATACTTTGTACTCGCCCTTTTCCTTATCACGGGTAACTCTTCCATCTTTGATAGTAATCACTCGCCTCTTCAAGGCATTAACAATATCCTGATTGTGAGTCGTCAGAACTACCGTAGTCCCATGTTTATTAATCTTCAGCAATAAAGTGATAATATCCCAAGCATGCTTTGGATCGAGGTTGCCAGTTGGTTCGTCAGCAATAAGTATCTTCGGTTGGCGTACAACCGATCGCGCTATTGCTACTCTTTGACGCTCTCCTCCAGATAACTGATCTGGAAATTGACTTGCCTTATTAGTTAGCCCGACTAATTTCAATACTTTTGGCACCGAATGTTTAATAGTGCGATTTGAAGCACCGACGATTTCCAGTGCAAATGCCACGTTTTCAAATACTGTTTTGTTGGAAAGTAGCTTGAAATCTTGAAATACAACACCTATTTTTCGACGCAGATACGGTATGTCACGTTTCTTTAGCCGATCGAAGTCAGTACCAGCTACAATTATTTTGCCACTAGTTGGCTTCTCTTCTCGAGTGATTAGCTTAATGATCGTTGATTTGCCAGCTCCACTAGCGCCAACAATAGACACAAATTCTTTTGGCTCAATATGTAAGCTAATCCGGCTTAAAGCCGTTGATTCTCTGTTATAGGATTTGGTGACGCGATCAAATAAAATCATGTTGCACTAATTTTAACACAAGCCTAATAATGCCACTTTTACTCCAAAGTGGCGCAAACTAATCCTTACTTTTCCAAAGTAACAAACTTATTCCACCTTTTGATGGCAAAAGGTACCGCAAAAGCCACGAACAGGACACAAAACACTATGAGAGGTTGTACTATTCAAACCGGCGACTGCGGAACTTGTTCGCTTTGCTCTCTCAGACATCCTCGCTGCGCGGTTATTGAACAGCACAACCTCTCATCGGTTTTGCTTTATGTTCGATCTCTATTCGGTATCAGCGTAGC
>CAZFKV010000064.1:0-1433 GCA_964519575.1 uncultured Candidatus Saccharibacteria bacterium
GTAGCTTGTGCCACCAGTCGGCTGATTAACGCTGGTCAAAGCTGTATTTCAGCTAAACGATTCATTGTTGAGGACATAATCTATGATGAGTTCGTTGAGCATTTTGTAACTGCCATGAAAACTGCGATTATGGGCGATCCATTGGAGGAGAGCACTACTATTGGGCCAATGGCACGAGTTGATTTACGTGATGAACTTCACGAACAGGTGAGCAAAAGTATCGAAAAAGGCGCAAAACTTCTTCTTGGTGGTGAAAAACCAGATGGACCAGGTGCGTTCTATCCAGCGACAGTTCTTGGAGATGTCGTTCCAGGTATGCCTGCCTACCACGAGGAATTTTTCGGCCCAGTTGCCAGTGTTATTCGAGCCAAAGACGAAGCAGATGCAATTAGAATTGCCAACGACTCAATCTTCGGCCTCGGTGGAGCTGTCTTTACTAAAGATGTCGAAAAAGGTGAGCGGATTGCCAAAGAAGAAATCCAAGCAGGCGCTGTTTTCGTAAATAGCTTTGTAACTAGTGATCCAAGGCTACCCTTCGGTGGCATCAAAGAATCAGGCTATGGTCGAGAACTCAGCCATTACGGTATCAAAGAGTTTGTTAATATCAAAACTGTCCAAATTACCTAAACCAATCCACATAATTTCGTTATTAAGAACATAATTTAGCGATTACTTTGTAGAAAGCATCTGGGTTATCGATCATAGGGAAGTGACCACTTTGGACAATTTTCTTAACATTAGTTTGATGAAACAGAGGTAAAAGATACTCTCGCTCGCTGTCTCCGTAAATGTAAGATTTATTTGGGAGCGAATTAAACTGTTCTAAAAGTTTGCCACTGTCGGACTCTTCAACCAGCGACTTTGCGCTACGATGAATAGCAATTGGACTAGATTTTTCGTACCACTTTGCCCAAATTTTATAATCATTTCTTTCTGATTTTTGTAGTTGTTTTAATAAGGCGTCGTACCCTTTAGTAACAAAAGCTAATTCCGTTTGTTTAGCGATTTGACGGCTGACGATACCACAGTCGGTAGAAGTCAAATTACCCTCAACATTCACGAAGCTTTTAAGATTTTTAACATTATCTGCAGCTAGTAATCCAATAGCGCCACCCATACTATGGGCCACGAGGCTGACTTGTTCGTAGTCGAGTTGATCGAGTGCATATAAAAGAACTGTAGCTTGGTCACGGATTGAGTAACTAAAATTGCTAGGCTTATCTGATTCCCCAAAGCCTGGAAAATCAAGAGTACAGATTGAATAATCAGAAAGATCGACATGGTCAAATGCTGGTCTAAATGCTTCTTGATGACAGCCCAAACCGTGCAGGAAAACTAAAAGTTTATTAGAAGTACTACGATAATTAATCGCAATCGAAAGCTGAAGACCATTTAAACTAACAGATAAAGTCTTAGTAAGGTTCATCTAAAGT
>CAZFKV010000064.1:1533-4906 GCA_964519575.1 uncultured Candidatus Saccharibacteria bacterium
AAGCTGAAGACCATTTAAACTAACAGATAAAGTCTTAGTAAGGTTCATCTAAAGTTGATTATACTGTAAATCTGAATATTAATAGTTATTTGGCATCAAAGAGTTTGTTAATATCAAAACTGCCCAAATTGTTTAGGCTATTCGATCTTTTGGCCACATTAAATCTTTGAATACCAGTAACGTCCAAGCATGTATGGCTATAAGTACTAGTATCTCAGTTGCTGCATATACTGTTCTACTGACTGTCATCGTGAATATTTCACTACAGATCAGCAAAGTAAGTAGAATAGTTAAATATTTTGCAGCTTTGTTTGTTCTGATAGCAGGACTGTATATCTGGATGCCGATCATCATCAGTAAGTACAATATTACAGAGATAAAGGCTGAAAAATCATGAAAAGTAAAACTACCATTTTTAAATGGATTAATTGCGGTTAAGGAGAAGAAGACACCACTGATCGCGGCGATATATGGGGCCCATCTCCACTGATTAGCAAGTCCTATCGCAAACAAGCCGTACGAAAAGGCTGAAACTGTAAATAGCGCAATTCCAAAAGGACGAGCTTGATGATTGGCTGTCAGAAATTGACTAATTGGAAGCGAACTGTCAAAGGAATAGGCAAGGGTCAGATAAATAACGCCAAACCATTCAAGACAGATAGTTGCCGGTCCAAACCACAGAAGTTTTTTCATTATGAAATTGTACATTATTAATTCAATGTCGAAAGAAAATACTCTATACTAGACCTAAATGACTGAACCGAAATTAAAAAAATCACTCAAAGAACAATTGAAGATTCCATACCATCTTTACCAAACTATTACGAGTATATTGATCGGGGTTGGTGTTGGTCTAGTTATAATTATTATTGTTGGTTTCGCTACCCGTGATAGCCGCCCGACTCAGTACACGTTGTTACTAATCCGCAATGCCATCGGTATCGACCTCACAAATGCGAAACCATAAAACGCTGATTCAGTAATAGCCGATACCTAACAGATAAGATAGAGTATATGTATGTCTGATACTGCAACAATTGTTCCTATAGACGCTCCAATTGATTCAAGTGTGAGTGTGCCTGGGTCAAAAAGTTATGCTAATAGAGCATTGATTATTGCTAGCCTAACTAAAAGTTCAGTTACTTTGCATAATGTGACTAGCTTTGATGACACGATTGCTATGATCAATTCCCTCAAAGATCTCGGTATTATTATCAATCAAAAAGATGGAGATACGGTAGTTGCAAACTCGATATTTGAACTAAATCCAATTGATGTCACGCTAGATGCTAAACAATCAGCCACTGCGTTTCGTTTTCTTATCGCACTATGCTGCCTGATACCAGGTACTCAGATAATTGCTGGTCATGAGTCGCTCTTGAAGCGGCCTGTGGAACCTCTGATTGCTGCTCTAAAGCAGCTCGGTGCTTCAGTTGCTCGTAATGAAAGCAACGAAGTTATTATCAGCTCATCACAGCTTAAAAGTAATGAAGTTGACCTTGACGCATCAGCTACCAGCCAGTTTTTAACTGCGCTGTTACTGATTGCTCCTGTAACTGGTCTTAGTATTCGCGCACCTTTGATTGCTACAGAGTCATATGTTGGGATAACCAAAGATATTATGCGGGATTTTGGAGTTATTGTTGAGTCAAAAAATGGTCAATATAGTGTTCAAAAACAAGAGTACCAAGGGCCTGAGTATGTCATTGAGTCAGATATCTCCTCAGCCAGTTATTTCTGGGCATTAGCGGCACTAAGTAAGGGTAAAATAACGGTCGAAAATACCACATGGGATTCAAAGCAAGGAGATATTCAGTTGTTAAAAATTCTCGAGGTAATGGGCGCTCAAGTCGAAAATTCCTCAAGTGGTGTCTCCGTTATCGGTAGTGAGCTTAAGTCTGTCGATGTCAATATGGCTGACTGTCCAGATCAAGTTATGACAATAGCTGTTCTCGCAGCTTTTGCTAAAGGCACTACAGTGATCCATGGCGTCGAGACCCTCAGGCTGAAAGAAACAGACAGATTAAATGCAGTAATGACTGAGCTCAAGAAAATGAATATTGCGACTGAGACAAACGGTCATTCGCTAACCATTTATGGTGGAGATCCAAAATCAGCGGTAATCGAAACTTATCTTGATCATCGTATGGCAATGAGCTTCGCAATCGCTGGCGCTAGACTATCCAATATGAAGATAAATAATCCTGAAGTCGTAAGTAAAACATTTCCAGATTTTTGGAATAAAATGCGAGGTGTTGGAGTAGGGATATTATGATTGCATTAATAGGGTTCATGGGTTCAGGCAAAACAACGCTTGCGAAAGCACTTGGTGAATCAATGAAATTGCCCGTTTACGAGATTGATCAGTTGGTCTTTAAAATTGCACATTCCAGTAGCATGACAACTATATTTGAAAGAGGCGGTGAGATGTATCTCCGCGAACTGGAGCAACAAGCATTGTCTGAACTGAGCGAAATGGATGACGGTATCATTGATTGTGGTGGTGGGCTAGTGACTTTTGAGCCCAGTCTCGAGCTACTCCAGAAGCTGAGCAAACAGATAATCTTGCTGAATGTACCATTTGAGTTAGCACAGTCACGAGTAGGTGCTGATGCGGTCAGACCTCTGTTCCAGGACGAGTCCAAAGCCAAGCAACTATATGAATCTCGCATCAAACTATACGAATCAGTGGCGACTAATGTGGTTGATGTGCATGGTCAATCTGTTGATGAACTTGTAGCAGAAATCAAAGGATTTCTCTAGATGAAAACAAATACTGTTATTGGTGACCCAATTGATCACTCACTTTCACCGATTATTCATACTACGGCTTATAAATCTCTAGGTATCGATGATGAATTTGTGTTCAACGCGGTATGCGTTCCAGCTAATGAACTAGAAAAATACATGAAGCAAGTGAAAGAGCAGCCAATTAATGGTTTAGCAGTCACAGTACCCCACAAGCAGGCTATAGTGAATTTTCTCGATAGGGTTGATGACACAGCGAAAGAAATTGGTGCTGTTAATACAGTGGTGAAGGAGGGCGGATTATTAGTTGGATACAACACAGACTGGATTGGTGCAGTAGATGCTTTAGAAGCGGTCGTCGATTTAAAAGACAAGAAAGTTGCACTCATAGGGACTGGGGGAGCAGCGCGAGCAATAGCCTATGGCGTGAAACAATCAGGTGCGCGACTTACTATTTTTGGCAGAGACTCTAGCAAAGTGATTGAAATATCGAAACAATTCGGTGCAATGCCAGCACACATTGATGCCCAGAGCGAGATTGCTGGACACGATATCATCATCAACGCTACATCTGTTGGTCTGAGTCAAAAGACAGAACCAGAGCTGGTAGCTCAAAACCTATTGG
>CAZFKV010000065.1:0-4817 GCA_964519575.1 uncultured Candidatus Saccharibacteria bacterium
CAGTCGCAATGTTGCCGATCACAAAAGTAACCCCCAGACCTGCTAGTGGTATTCCTTGTAGAAAGGATTCCAATAGGTATCTCTTGCTCATCACTTTTCTTTGAATTTTAATCTTCTTATATCCAAAAATGAGCAAAAATAGAACAATAAACACCCAGACTACAACCAAATACGTTGCAACACTCATGGTGTACAACAAGTGATTCTCGATTATTTGTGCAGAAGCAAAATACGCAGATCCTGCTACGACATACCAACTATTGCGATCAAACTGTAAGCTACGTTTCGTGAGCTTATCTACGGAAACAATGGTGGCACTTACCAGAAGCACGGCCATGCCGATAAGCTGAACATGGGATAAACGCTCCGAGAGAAATATCGCCGAAAGCATGACGACAAATACCGTCTGAAAATTACCAAGCACTGCAGTTTGAGCCGCATCAATCAGCTCGTTAGCTTTGAAAATAGCAACATTGCCAAGTGCAAATAATGCTCCAGCTATGATCATCTGTAGCCAAATTATCGCAGACAGATTAAGCGTGAAGCCTCCGTAGAAAATTGAGTAGGCTAAACTAACGGGGATAGTACTTAGAGTAATTGTTAATGCCATGCTCAGATGGGCAGTATCAGGATATTTCTTGGCAAAAATACGCAATCCTAGTCGATACAAAGTGGAGACTAGCAGAAACAAGATGACTATTAGACCAAAGTTCATATTCTCTCTATGCTAGCACGAACCTTAAAGGGGTTTAGAATGATTGAGCGAATTCTTTAATCTTTGCTCCAATCAGCAATGACTTAGCCCAAACTCTTGCGGATTCTGGCAGCACGCAAGAGGTCGTTGGTGATTTCGTGTTCGTTGGACATGTCATAGAAGGTATTAGAGCTAAGATTGCGATGAATCATGTGCTTGGAATTTACTGGACCAATCTTGATATCCAGTAATTCTTCGACAATTTTGATATCTTCGGCAATTACGCCCCATTCACTATTATCTTTGGTCAGAAGTTCCAAGTTTTCACGATTTAGAAAATGGCCGGCATGTTCAAGATCACGACGTATATTTATGTAAAGCTCTTGTACTAGATCTAGTATTCCCTGTTCTTTGGCTAGTTTTAGCGCGCGTCCCATCCCAATGAATTCTGGAGGAATGCCGATGCTATACAGTGCTCCTGTGAATTTAATAGCGCGGGGAAGCCTAATTTTTCCCATGCCCCTGAAATATCCTGAGATACCGACATGTTGCACGCGCTCACGATGGCTTGGCATTTGCAGCGCAATATTGTTGATTACTGGAGATATAGATTCGACACTCTGCTGATAGAAGACTTTGGCATCGACATTAAACTGTTTGATTTTCTCTGCTTCCTCCTCAGAAATCCTTCTATACGATTGGAGGTTTTGTGGAAGTTGCTTGTTTAACTTCTGAATGGCGTCTTTAACCAACGGTAATTTATAGTCATAACGAAAGGCACTTTGAATCGTCATCGAAGCGGTGCCTTTATATTCTTCAATCGCCGCATCGATATTATCGGGGTTTATTCCGCCACGAAATGGCAGACTTCCACCGCCAATCCAAGGATAGATCTTGATACCATTTCTTTCACCGAAACTGTGGTACGAGCTTAGTGCACTCTTTACCGCTAGCATTGTTGGCAGTAATCCGGCATTCATAGCTGGGTCCGATCGAGCAAGAAATACTCGCATGTATTCGGGCTTATGATCGTATTCTTTCTGTAAGAAATCAACATACTCCTGTAATATCTGGTCTGCTTCCGCCATAGTGTCAACTTCTTCAAATAATGGGATGACTTCGAGCCTTTCCAGACTAGATTTTTCATCGAATAATTCTTCGCTAGCTTGTAATATTTTTTGAAACTTCTGCTGCAAATAAATAAGCTGGTCAGCTCGTCTCGTCATAGGCAAGATTACTTCGAATAGTGGTGGTCGATTAAATTCAAATCGCTTGGCGGCGTGATCAGCTGATACAAGATTCATAAACGCACGAGGCAGTCGATGTGACGGTTCTTCCCAGATGTTTGGAATTCTGAAGGTTAGAAACAGGTCTTTGCCCAGTTGATTTTTTTTGAAATACTCGTGGTAATCTTGGAAAAGACGATCAATTACTGCCTCGTCGACAAACTTTCCTTCCCAATCCCACATGTATTCTTCCACGCCGAGATTAGCAAAGCATTCATAGCATTCTTGAATTTCATCAGCAGCTGAAACATATGGATGCTTCAGGAAATACGCCGGATAGGCGTTATCTGGATGTTGAGTGGCCATTGTTGCAGGTATATGTCTCACGACTTATTATTTTACACTATTACTCAACCCAGCTGTCGAACGTTTCCAACATTGCTCTTCTGGCACTATCGCCATCGAAAGTTGTGTTAAACCATGCATCGAGAATTGATTCAAGATTATTTGACTCATTTAAATCCCACGATGATAGACACAACACATTGGCGTCGTCTTTCTCTCTCGCCCATTTCGCTTGGATTGGCTTAACGCACAGGCTTGCTCGAATGCCTTTGAATCGATTAGCGCCAATCTCAACTCCCGCTCCAGTTCCACATAGCAGAATGCCTAGTGTACTTTGATCGGTAGCCACCGCTTTACATACCTTTGGAATAAACTCAGTCAGCTTAATCGAATCATCTGAGTTTTGTGCGCCAAGATTTTCTACCTCGATTTGCTGGTTCTGCAGATATTCAATAACTCCACTTATAGATTCCCAGGCTTTACTATCACCACCCAAAATGACTTTCATAGCCAACATTATAGAGCAGTTACAGCTTAAAATAGTCAAAAATATCTAGGATGCCATTTTCATCAACCGCACCACCAATATAGGATTGCTTTTCTCTACTACGAATTAAATCTTTAAGTTCCTGACTACCATTTTCTAGAGTTGCTCCATATCCACAGTGTTCAATGAATTGCCAATCACTAGTGCTATCACCAATTCCCAGCAACTGATCAGTACTAATGCCACTGGACTCGGCAATATGGAATGCTGCTTGTTTTTTCGAAATACCTTTGGCAGTAATGATGCCAAATTGGTGAGGCAAAGCAATCGGATGCACTCCCCAGCTAAGAGTAAGTTTGCTTGCGAACGGCTTAAATATTTCCTCCAATCTAGCTTTATCGGTCTTATCATTAGCTATTGGCATTATTTTAACGATGTGATGATTATCGATTTCGGCTCTCAAAGACTCAACAATAACCGGTGCTGTTTGAAGAATATGCTGATGTAAATCTGTAAGTTCTGATTGTTGATTTTTTTCTAACATATAATTTTCAACAGCGTAAACTTCCACATATACGCTAGAATCTAGATATTTATTAACAACTTGCTTTGCTATGGTTCTATCAATCGTATGGGATTCTAAGATAGTATTTTCAATGGGATCAATAATGACTGCTCCACCATCAGTGATATGAAGATTACGCAAGTTAGCATCATTTATGATTTGTCGAATAGCGTAATGAGGCTTGGCTGTACATAGGCTTATTAATATGCCATTACTTTTTATTTGCTTGAGCCGCTCAATAACATCAGGGTTTGGGTTGGGTGAGTTGTAGCCTGCTTTTTCACCAACAATCACACCATCTACATCAAGAATAATTCCTCTAATCATATGGATACTATAACAAAAGAGCTAGGTAGCCCGGGTATTAGTCGATTATTAATAGAAGACCGATGGTTGCTAGTACCGAACCGGCGGCTTTGCGCCAGAAATGTTCTTTCTCACCTAAGAATATTAGCGCGCACAAGAAAACCAGCACTGCCTTGTAACTTCTAATACTCGATAATAATCCTGAATCAGCCAAGGTTAGTGCAGTAACTATAGTAAAGCCAGCTCCTGTCCTTAATAATCCTTGCCATGCGATATCACGATAATCAACAAGTTTTAACTCTTTAAGCAGAGACCACTCTTTACCGACTAGTACCGTCATCCAAATTGTCTGAATCCCCCAACCGATAATGAAATAGGTCGAAAGTGACATCTGTCCGACAAGATATTTTTCGTTAGAAATTGCTGCACCGAGAAACAGTGACGAAATGATAGCTACCCAGCTCCACTTTGTTATATGGAATGTGTCTTTTGTAAAACCCTTTACCGAAACAATAGCTGCTGCAGTAACTATAACTACCACCCCATAGATTTGTGTCGTATTTAGCCTTTCACCAAGGAAAATAGCCGAGGCAATGACCGTGAAAAGTCCTTGGATATTTTGAATAACTGAAAACTGGGCTGCATCAAGATGAGAATTCGCTCTCCAAGCAAGGAAGTTGGTGCCAGCAAATAGCAAGCCGGCTACTAATAATAAGAACCATGTAAATGTAGAGAACTCGAAACTAATGTCGCCTAGGACAAACGCATAAATGATTCCGGCAGGCGAAATAACCATGAGATACATTAGCGCCGATGCGAGATGTGGTACGTGAGGAAGGCGCTTAGCCAGACGCCGGAACGACAACGCAAAAGCAGTCGAAAAAAGAATGTGAACTGTTATAAGTACTTCCCAAGACATTAGAGAATTGTATCAGAAGAATAGATTAACTATTCCCCGCTATTTGACTTAATTAGTTTTTAGTAGTATTATATCTTTAAAAGTAGAGGTTATTACTATGAGTGGTCCCGTTTCACCCGAAGTCCAACATGATTCAATTGCGCAGTGGGTTGAACAAAACCAAGATGTCGCTGATGAGATATTTGAATCTGTTAATCTAGCCCTTCACCAGATTCTTCCAGGTAGCGAATACCACTCGCGCTACGCCATTGCCCAGGAGCTAGGTCTAGCAATCG
>CAZFKV010000066.1:0-4751 GCA_964519575.1 uncultured Candidatus Saccharibacteria bacterium
CTCAAGAACTTAATTTGATGCAGGTTTCGAATACTGCAGAGTTAGAAGAAATCGTTAGTACTGTAATTAAAGCTAATGAATCGGCTGCTCAAGATGTAAGAAATGGTGAAGCAAAGGCGATTGGTTTTCTAGTCGGGCAAGTTATGAAAGAGTCGAAAGGTCAAGCTAATCCGCAAATTGTTAATAAGATACTTCGTGATAAACTGAGCGGGTAAAAGGAATTTGATATGAAAATGCCAACAAAAGCAATTATTCCAGCAGCTGGTTTGGGAACAAGATTTTTACCTCAAACAAAGGCTATGCCCAAGGAGATGCTGCCGATAATTGATAAGCCGGTTATTCAGATGGTGGTCGAAGAACTTACCGAAGCAGGTGTAACTGACATCATAATCGTTACCGGACCTCAAAAACGGGCAATAGAAGATCACTTTGACAGAGACGAAGGACTAGAACAAGCCCTCCGCAATAAGGGTAAAGAGCAGGAGGCTGAAGATGTAGAACACATTGCTGAGAGAGCCAATTTCGTCTATCTAAGGCAGAAACGCCTGTCTCACGAACCGTTGGGAAATGCCTTGCCAGTGCGCAATGCGATGCATCTGTTGGCAGACGAACCGTTTTTTGTAGTATTTCCTGATGATTTTTTCCTGTGTGATGGACCAAGCAGTATTCAACAAATTCTAGATGTGTATAAAGAAACCGGAAAATCAGTAATCCAAACTATGCATGTCAAAGGTCCTGATATCGAAAGATATGGAATAGTTCAGTTAGATGAGGAAGTCAAAGATGGCATCGTAAAGGTAAAAGGATTGGTAGAAAAACCAGATCATGAATCAGCTCCCTCAAATATTGCCAGTGTCGGGGGGTATTTGCTGACCCCAGATATATTGCCAATAATCAAATCACTCAAAGCCGGTAATGGTGGCGAAATCGGCTTGTCCGACGCCGTTAGTATTCTTGCTCAACAAGATAATGTTTATGGCAAGATTATCGAAGGCACCTATCACGATGCTGGCAATAAAGCACGATATCTGGAAGCAGTGGTCGATGCAACTCTTCGACATCCAGAATTACAGACTGAATTTCGAGCATATCTCGAATCTCGACTCAAGGACGCTTGAGGTAAAGGTCTTAATTAGTTACACTAATAGATGATGGATTATTCACAAACACTCGTATACATATTATCGATTACCTTATTCATCTTTCTTGTAGTTGGTATTATCGTTATGGTTTTCTTGATTAAGATACTCAGAAATGTTCATGCGGTAACTGAGCATGCCGAGAGTCTTGCCGAAAGTTTTGTCGCAGTTGGAAATGCAATTCAAAAAACAGCCGTTCCAACGGCCGTAAGCGGTATGGTAGCTAATGCTATCGGTAAATATGTTAACGCAAAGTCAAAGTCATCGAAGAAAAAGAAGGAGGAATAATGTCCAAGAAAGTAGCTAAAGCTGGGATAATTGGAGCGCTATTTGGTGCGCTTGCCGGAATATTTTTATTAGCTCCAAAGGGTGCCAAAGAGAATCGTCAGGACGTCAAAGACGCCGTAGTTAAGAGCAAGGCTGAAGCAGAAAAGCGACTGAAGCAACTATATAGTGACATAGGAGTCATCCTAAAAGATTTGAAGACTCGATCAGGATCGTTAAAGGGTAAAGCAAAAGATGAGAGCAAGGACCTCGTTACAAGAGCAGAAAAGCTACAATTAAAAGTCAAAGAACTTATTTCTAACGTAAGAGATGATGCAGCTGATATCGCCGGTGAAGTTGAACAAACACTTAGCGAAGGTGCATCTGTAATTAAGAAACTAAAGCAAGCCGCAGTGTCAGAAGTTAAGTCCGCCACCAAATCTGCAAAAAAACGATAAGAATTACCTATGGCTAATAAACTAGACTCTCAAGAAGCTAATTCATTGTCTTCAAGTGACTATGAGAGAATCGGTCGTGATATTGAAACAGTGGTTGCTCAAGGGCATCGTAATATTAAAAGATTCCTTTTCGCTAACTTTTTAAGAGGTATAGCAACAGGTGTTGGAGCTATTGTCGGGGCTACATTGGTGCTCACATTGATACTATGGTTACTGGCTATTCTAGGTGAAATTCCGTTCATAGGAGATGTTTTTGAGATTATTAGAAACAGTATTACAGAAAATTCGTAAGTTCAGATTTTTCCATGGTATTTTAGCGCTACCGATTGTGATATCTAGTATGCTGCTGGTTAGCCAGTATAGTAATTTATGGGTTGCCGACATGATAGTCAGTTTCTCTCCCTATAT
Organism: uncultured Candidatus Saccharibacteria bacterium; assembly: GCA_964519575.1. Lineage (GTDB taxonomy): Bacteria > Patescibacteriota > Saccharimonadia > Saccharimonadales > JAGPDM01 > CAZFKV01. The sequence continues at coordinate 2,270 of CAZFKV010000066.1, forward strand.
TATTGTCGTTTGCGGGATCGCAATACTATTTAGTTTTGTATTGGCGAAACATCGATTGGAATATGTCTACGCACTTGTTGGATTAGCCTTGCTAGTTTGCAGTGTGCCAACAACATACAATTGGCTTTTCGTTAACCAAAACGACTTCCTTGAATCAGGAGATATTCGCATTGCAAGCCTGAATAAATATTATGCCAACAGAGAATATGATGAATTGCGAAAAGTTGTTAACCCAAACGAATATGACATAGTTGGATTGAGTGAAACTTTCGATAAAGACTTTAAAATCTTAAAGAAACAGTGGAGATACTCGTTATCGGCGGAATGTGATTGTGATCCAGCTCCAAAAGCGGAATTAGTTTTGTTAAGCAATTACCCAATTATCAAGAACGAAGTAGTTTCTGCTGGCAAAGAGAGTGGAGGAATACTTAGAGCCGTAGTAAAGGTAAAGGGAAAGCAGTTAATTACCTATGTGGCTCATACTCCTTCACCTATATCTAATTCTTACTTTAAAAAAAGGAATGAAATGCTACAGACTATCGTGCCTGCCAGAATCATTCAAGACAAGGATAGGAATGCTGTATTCATGGGAGATCTGAACATAAGTCCTTATTCATCCAATTATCGAAAAACTGAGCGAAGTTTACTAGGTTACACAAACATTATGCGGGGCTCCGGAGCCGTACGGACTTGGTGTTTATTCAAAATCGAACCTATTTGCGCGCCTATTGATCATATGTTCGTAACTAACAGCATTAGTACGACCAAACCGGAAATTGTTAGGGTAAAAGGATCTGATCACAAATTAATCACAACAGAGCTCGTGATAAACTAAGTATAGATGGACTCCAAAGACAAATTAACCTCAACGAAGGTAGGTGATAAGACTGATTTTAGTGCAAATAATTATGTGCATTTGCATAATCATTCTCACTTTAGTCTACTGGATGGATTGACCAAGATAGAACCGCTTGTAGCAAGAGTCAAAGAGCTTGGTATGGATGCAATTGCACTCACCGATCACGGTACACTTTCTGGTGCAATTGAGTTTTACAAAGAATGCGTTAAGCAAAAGATTAAACCAATTATTGGCATAGAAGCATATGTAGCTAGCAGATTGCATACTGATAAGGATCCGCAAAAAGACAAGGCTAGGCATCATCTAATAATCCTAGCAATGAATAATTTAGGTTATGAAAACCTTATGCGACTAAGCACTATTGCTAACCTAGAAGGCTTTTATCACAAACCGCGAATAGATCATGAATTGCTCGAAAAATATAATGACGGATTAATAATACTTAGTGGTTGTATAGGTGGCGAAGTAGGTGATGCTCTCCGGTCAGGTCAATACGAGCAGGCGCGAGAAATTGCTAGCTGGTATAAGAAGATTTTTGGTGATCGTTATTACCTTGAGCTTCAAGATCATGGGCATCTTTGGGATGAGCAAAAAAGGCTTAATGATTTATTACTTAAACTATCAAAAGAACTAAGCATTAAGGCCGTTGTTACTTCAGATGCTCATTACCTAAGGCACGAGGACCAAGAAGCGCACGAGGCATTACTCTGCGTGCAAACAGGCAGCCTTCTGTCCGATGAAAAGCGCATGTCGCTTAAGAGTACCGATTTATTTGTCAGCGAGCCAAATGAGATAGCCTTACGTTGGCCAAAAAATATTGAATTGTTAACAAACACAAAGGAAATAGCCGATCGGTGTGATTTGGCCATCGAGTTAGGCAAGATTCGAATACCAAAATTTCCGGTTCCAAAATCAGAAAACGAAAAATCTTTACTTCAAAAGATGGTCTGGCAGGGTCTTGCATGGCGATATTGTGGGGTAGAGCACAAGAAATCTAAATCTCTGAGTGAGTCTGAAGCCAAGAGCAAACTACCTAAAGAAGTAGTTGAGAGAGCCGAATACGAGCTTGGTGTGATTGGGCGAATGGGATTCGACGGATATTTCTTAATTGTTCAAGACTTTATTAACTGGGGTAAGGAACGAGGGATAGTCTTTGGTCCCGGTAGAGGTAGCTCTGCTGGTTCAATAGTTAGTTATTCTCTGAATATTACAGATCTAGATCCATTGGCTTATGATTTGCTGTTTGAACGATTTCTGAACCCAGATAGAATTAGTATGCCTGATATAGACATCGATATTCAGGATTCACGTCGAGATGAAGTGATTCGATACTGTGTCGAAAAATACGGTCAAGACCAAGTTGCTCATATTGTGACTTTTGGAACAATGGCCGGTCGGGCCGCAATTCGCGATGTTGCTCGCGTGCTTGATGTACCATATTCAGAAGCAGATAGGTTAGCTAAACTAGTACCACCACCCATCCAAGGTCGCCATATTCCGCTTGGCGTTAGTGTCAAGAATGATCCTTCGCTGAGAACCGAGTATCAGACGAACCCGACTGCCCAGCGGGTAATCGATCTGGCAATTCGTATGGAAGGCACTATTCGAAGCCATGGAGTGCAT
>CAZFKV010000067.1:0-4731 GCA_964519575.1 uncultured Candidatus Saccharibacteria bacterium
AACGTCAGCAGATGGTGTGACTTTTTTGCCACTAGTCTCCATATCCTGGATTGTTGTGACGGTATCGGCTCCCACTACCCAACTTCGAGTTATCCTACCTCTATCGTCAGTCTGGCTGTAAGGCCATGATACATCATATTGTCTACTCCCGTCAGGGTTAGTGGTCTCTCTGAGAGTAGGACCGAAATGCGGGTTTACTGATACTTGTCTCACTAGACTACCATCATCCTGGGACTCTGTTGCAACTCTTTGAGTATCAAGTACATCAGTTACTGTGGTAGTCAAATCCTCGACTGCTTGCTGTTCTAGGGAAAGACCTGCTTGCTGTTCTGGTGTTGGTGTTTCTGCTGCCAAAAAGAAATACTACAATATAAGCAGAGAAAAGTCAATAATAGGGTAGACCTGACTTAATCACGCTTTTACCTTGTATTATGCAAGGGCTACCCGAACCCTTGGTTCGAATCGCAAGCAAGCTTGCCCAGAATTAAAAAGGCACCCTTGAAGGATGTCTTTTTAATTCTGGTGGGCCCGACCGGATGACGCAGCGAAGCTGCTATTCCGTCAGTCCGAGTCTCAAAAGTAAACTTTTTCGATTCTCCTTCCTTGCGAACCTCCGGCTCTAATCACAGTGCAAGCACTGTCCAGAAAAATACAAAACCTCCTAGAAGGAGGCTTAATATTTTTCTGGCGGGCCCGACCGGATGCGCTTCGCTTGCACGGAACTCTCACTACGAAGCGAGCTTCTTCGTGATCGTTCCTGTACGAACCGCTTTTGCTTTGCAAATGATTCCGGTTCGAATCGCAAACAAGCTTGCCCAGAAATAAAACAGCCACCTAATAGGTGACTATATTATTTCTGGCGGGCCCGACCGGATTCGAACCGGCGATCTTCTCCGTGACAGGGAGACGTGTTAGGCCAGCTACACCACGGGCCCGCGTCAGCAATTGCTTCTCGCATCCGCAAACAAGGAAGTATCCTTATTTGCTCCAGCAATACGCTTTGCTTCCTCTCAAATCAGCAAACAACTGAAGCTTGGTTTACCGATTTGTACCTTAAATGCAAAATGCTTTAAGCTGGTTAATCGTATCAATTATTACCGCTGGGTGCAATCAAGAGAAATTTGTTACAATTACACACTGATCACCGAAATGTACTCAATTACTTTTACATTACAAAATGCCAATATAGCTCAGCTGGCTAGAGTACCGCTTTCGTAAAGCGGGGGTCGAGGGTTCGAGTCCCTCTATTGGCTCCAAGAACGCGCCTGATAGTTATTTTCGTCGTTAATGTGTTTCTAAGCGAGTATAATACAATGGTTGTGTGCTAGCTTCTTTATTAAGCTAGAATCGCATGATAGATTATCACTACTTGCCCTAAAGTTAATTAAAGCGTGTAGACTTATAATCAATCATTAAGGAGAAACTGACTAAAAATGGCCAAGAAAAAACCAAGAGATATTATTAACTTGTCCTTGCTTACGACACAGGTTGTTTTGTTTCTTGCTATTGTCGTGCCAACACTCTTGAGAGTAGAGAATCAACAACTGAAAATAGAGTTCAGATATAACTTCCTTAAAAACTATGTTGAAAAGGTGGAGTGGTACTGGCTGTATCTTCCAGCCCTTATCGCCCTCTCGATTGTTATTATAAACATACTGATAGTCAATTATGCTGGAGCGAATATCGACAAAGTTATAATCAGGACATATTTGGCCAGCTCTTTGGTGGCACTAATATTCCTGACAGTTGTAACATACTCCATGCAATCAGCTATTGGTCTATAATTAAAAGAGCATGGCCATTAACAAGAGTTTTGAAATTTCACAAATACCTTTTTGGTTTCGACGCACCTTCGAAATCATTCCAGGCTTAACTGCCTGGACTTTTCTGTTCGCCTTTGTCGCTTTTAGTTTTTTTAATCCGATAATCGCTGCCTATGCATTGATAGCTTTCGATCTGATCTGGCTGACAAAAGCCCTAACGATCGCAGTAAGACTTGTTCAAGGTTATGTTCGTCTCCATCAGATGGATTCGGTAAATTGGCAATCGCGAATCGCTGACTTGGCCAATCTTGGAAAAGCTCTCCAGGGTCTGGATAAAGCTAAGTCAAATAGGAGTTTTTCACTTAATGCAGAAAACAATAAATATCATAAATTTATTCAACAGTTAATTGACGATAAAAGGAGTGTTTTAGAACCAACATCCATCTATAACGCTGTAATAATTGCTACATTCAATGAATCCATTGATATTTTGGAACCAACTATTCAATCATTAACCAATGATAACTATCCACACAAAACGAATATGATTGTTGTCATTGCCTATGAATTGCGCGGAGGCAAAATCACTGAAGAAACAGTTAAGAAGTTAAAGAATAAGTATGAAGATCAGTTCTATAAATTTGAAATAGTTCCCCACAAAGTAGGAATAAAGGGTGAGGTAGTCGGCAAAGGGCCTAATATAACAAATGCCGGGAGATATCTTTCTCAACTGGTAAGCAGAATTGGTATTAATGAAGATAACGTTGTTGTAACTACACTAGATGCCGATAATAGACCAAGTGTTCATTATTTTAACTATCTGACATTTATGTATGCAACCTCAAACAATAGGATAGCTCAATCATATCAACCGGTAGCAATGTTTTATAACAATATATGGGATGCACCTGCAGCAATGCGCGTTGTCGCAGCAGGAAATAGTTTTTGGAATGTCTCACTTTCTATGCGCCCACACCTAATTAGAAATTTTTCAGCCCACGCTCAGAGTTTATCTGCACTAAAAGCGACTGATTTTTGGTCAGTTGAGACCATAGTAGAGGATGGTCATCAATTTTGGAGAAGTTACTTTCGATTTGGTGAGAAATACGAGGTAGTTCCTTTATATACGCCTATTTATCAAGACGCTGTCCTGGCAGCCACTTACTGGAGAACGATTGTTGTTCAGTTTAAGCAAATTCGCCGCTGGGCATGGGGGGTATCTGATGTGGCTTATGTTGCTTATTATGGGCTGAAGGATCGATCGATTAATTTTCGGGATAAAGGGGCAAAGTTTATTCGTTTGTTCGAAAGTCACTTTACTTGGGGAACGGCGCCACTTGTGCTTGCCTTCATGGGCTGGGCCCCGCTATTTCTAAGCCCTTCATCTGACCAAAACATTGTTGCACATCAATTACCGATTGTCGTCAGCAGAATACAAACTATAACGATATCTGGTTTGTTCATCACAGTAATCATTAGCCTCTTGTCGTTGCCTCCAAGACCTGACCACTACAACAAGAGTAGATCCGTGCTGATGGTTCTGCAGTGGCTACTATTCCCAGTTACAACAATAATATTCGGTGCTGTAGCAGCCCTTAATGCGCAAACTCGTCTACTGATAGGGAAATACCTTGAAGAGTTCGAAGTAACTGATAAGGCTATCAAGAAACATGCTAAGTCCTGAATTCACAGTGGGTATCATCGCTTTTTCTACCAGTCTATTATCTATGCCAATAATCCGTTCAGTTGCTATTCGCTATCACCTTTACGACCAGTTATCGGCTCGAAAGGTTCATTCCAGCATTATTCCTAGACTCGGTGGGGTAGGATTATTTGTAGCTATAATTTTGGCTATTAGTCCGTTCTTTGAACTATCAAGGCCGTTAGTGGCGCTTTTGCTGAGTGCTTCATTGTTATTCGGGATAGGAATAATTGACGATATACGTGGACTTAAGCCATTAACCAAATTAGTTGCACAGGTAGTATCGGCCCTTATCGTACTAACTGGTGGAATTGGCATTGTAACAATTACAATCCCAATTCTAGGCAGCGTTTTAAGATTAGATAACTGGCAGATTCCAATCCAAATACTTGGTGATACATATAATATTATTCCTATAGCCAACGCAGTAACTGTATCTTGGATTGTAGTAATTATTAACGCAATCAACTTACTGGACGGCTTAGACGGATTAGCTGCCGGGGTTTCAATGATTGCCCTGATGACTTTAGCTATTTTGTTGGGTCCAGGCATGACTCAGCATCTCGTATTGTTACTAGCAATTGCCTCTAGTATGTCCTTGCTTGGCTTTTTAGTAAGCAATTTTAATCCTGCGAGGATATTTATGGGCGATAGTGGGGCATATTTGATCGGATTACTAGTCGCAGTTCTGCCAATCTATAGTACCAGCAAAACAGCAGTGGGTGTTTTGGTAGTCGGACTAGCGATTGTAGATTTGGTTTGGGCAGTATTAAGAAGATTCAACCAGGGTAAGTCACCATTTTCAGCCGATCGAGGGCATCTACATCATAAACTCCTGGATAGCGGGATTAAACACAGAACAGTAGTAATTATCTTTTATACTGTAGCAATAATAACATCAGTTTTCTTAATTATTGGCCAGTTTATTAATGCCATACTTGCTTTAATTTTTTCGGTTATACTACTTTCTTTCGCTAGCCGTATTAAATAATCTATAAAGGTCAGGTTTAACAAGGGGTGCATGGTCTGGCATTCCCTGTTATAATCTAGCGCTAGATATATAAGAAACTTTTAGAGGAGAACACCATCATGTCATCACAGCACGAGAAACAGATAATTGATGCCAGTTTACGCAGTAAACAAGGTCCTGCTTTTCGCTCAGCAAACCAAACTTCCGTGCCGGGTGTTGTCTACGGGAAAAAGCTAAAACCGATATCAATTGCCATGGATGAGCAGGCCATAGAGAAAGTCTATAAGAAATTAGGC
>CAZFKV010000068.1:0-4594 GCA_964519575.1 uncultured Candidatus Saccharibacteria bacterium
CAAAGGAAAGAATCTTCGCGAAAGCTCAGGATGACACAAATTAGTTTTATAAATCCCCGTCCAAAAATAACGGGAATCCGCCTAAAAAGGTTTGCCATGAAAAAGAAAACCACAACGCTCGTAATCGCCGCCATCCTCTCTCTGGCAGTATTACCGCAATTTATTTCATATGCGGCAAAACTCTTTCAACAGCCCGAAACAGGTTGGGTGGTGTGGGAAACGAACGCGCCCGTACAACGGGTGACTTGGGATGGCGCTGCCCTGTGGGCAGGTCACTACAAGGGTGGTCTCAGCCAATGGACACTGGAAGCGGGTCAATCGGCGGGCTACACGATGGCAAATGGATTGACAGGCAATCATGTCACCTCCATTGCGGTGGATGGCAGTGGTCAAAAATGGCTGGCGCTTCAGGATGGCAGCCTCAACCTCACAGCAGATGGCGCAAGTTTCTCAGACCTCACCCCCGCCGGAATTGCAGGTAAAAACGCCTGGGATGTTTCCCTCAATGGCGATGAAGTCTGGCTGGCGACGCTGGGTGGCGGTGTCTCACGTTACTCAGGGGGCGGTTGGGTAACCTATAACAAAATCAACTCCGGTTTGCCTCATGATGATATCTATGCAATTGCCGCAAATGGCGGTACCCCTTGGGTGGGAATGATTGGGCATGGCGTTGCCAACTTGCAGGATGGTGACTGGGTCAGCTATACCCTGCCGGTCCAGATTCCCGATCCGCTTCAGGCAGGGGCGTTCAAGTCCAATCAAGCCGTAACTGATATCGCCATTGATGGAAGCGGCAATAAGTGGTTCGCCACTGACGGCTCCGGTGTTGTGATTCTTGATTCATCCAATTCAAACTGGACGGTTTATGATACGTCCAATTCGGGGTTATCCAGCAATTTTATTCAACGCATTTATATTGATCCGCAGGGCAATTATTGGTTTGGCACGCTGGGCGGCGGGGTGAGCCATCTATCCGGCGGCTGGGAAACGTTCAACACAACCAACTCGCCGCTCCCCGAAGACGACGTATTGGATATCGCAATGGATAACAATGGCGGCTTATGGCTTGCCGCTTATGATGCCGGGCTTGCTTATTATGGCATACTTCCATCACCCGCACCTGAATTTCAACTGGATCTCAAAGGTCAACCCAATTACACTCCCGGCCATGACAAAGGTTTTTATTTGTGGGTGAATCCCGATACTTTTGAATGGACGTTGATCTGGTCTGGAGATGGCAATCCACATTCATTTTCAGGTGAAATCAGCGCAAATGCACCCTTCACGCTCCTGCAACAAACGAACATGGAAGAAGGCGATTCCGCAACCGCCAATGGGAACTCATTAAGCATCAATGCCAGTGAGCAAGACGGTGAAGATAGCGTTACATTCAAGCCTGATATCACAGCAACCGAATTGACCATCCGCCTCTTGATGGATGGCGCATATTACCCGTACAACATTCACATTGGCAGTTCGGCCAGTACCCCCGGCACGGCCCCCTTCCGCATCCCCGTGCTTCAGCCGCAGGCGCCCACAGTTGATACAGGTGTTGATATCACGGCAACGGAAGGGGAAGATCTTGTATTCTCTGCCGATGTGTCCGATCCTGATAGCCCGCTCGACCATACCTTTAGCTGGAATTTTGGTGATGGCTCGACCGCAGTCAACACCCTGCTTGCCGCTCACACCTACAAAGATGATGGCACCTACACCGCCCAATTGACCGTCACCGATGTGAACGGGCAAAGCTCAACCGATTCGGTAACCGTCACCGTGCAAAATGTGGTCCCAACTGCCAGTTTTTACTTTGACCCATTTGAGCCAAATGCAGGAGACCCGGTCTCGTTTACTGGCTCCTTCTACGATCCCAGCGAACTGGATTCGCATACAATTACCTGGAATTTTGGGGATGGCTCCGCACCAGTCACCGGTCAGCTGGAAACGACTCACACTTACCTGTCGGCTGGTACCTACGAAGTGGAATTTACCGTCACCGACGACAACGGTGGTACATTCACGGCAAATGCCGCAATTGTTCTCGGGAATACTCCAACCCCCACTTTCACCCCCACACCCACCGAAACTGAAACATTGACGCCCACTGCAACATCAACTGGAACAGCCACACCTACCAGCACCGCTACACCAACATTTACTCTGACCGAAACACAGCCCGTGTCAACGATTGTTTATACGCTTGTTTTACAACCAAATGGCACCAATGGAGTGGATACCTATCTATTAAGCGGATCTTCATCTAATTATGGCACTGCCTCTGAGTTGGGCATTGGTGAAAAGAGCGCTGCAACAAATAGCTATTCACGTGCATTGATCAAATTTGATCTCTCCTCCCTTCCAACAGATGCAATAATCACTTCTGCCACTTTATCCTTATGGACATCTCAGGATTACGCAGATAATGACAGTACAATCAACGTATACCGCTTAAAGCGTCCTTTCAACGAAACGCAGGCCAACTGGACAAGGGCAGCCACAGGTGAAAACTGGCAATCTCCTGGCGCATCTGGTGTGGATGATCGTGAAAACGTTTCTGTTGGTACGGTACAAATTCCTGCCGCTGAAGCACTTGACACGGAAAAACAGATTGCATTATCCCCTGTCATGCTGCAGGAAATGATCAATGGTTCCTTTACAAATAATGGTTTTATCCTTGCCACTGCTGGAGAGTTAAATGATCGTTTTAATTTCAGATCGTCAGATGCTGGCACGGCTTTGGCATTACAGCGGCCGAAATTAATAATTCAATTTACATCTGATTTGATTACGCCGACCCCGGTTCCCACAGCAACCCCGCTGGCATTCCTTTTTGCAGATGGGTTTGAAAGTGGCGCGCTTGCTGCCTGGAGTGGAAACATTACTGGTGGTGGAGATTTAAGTGTGACCTCCAACGCTTCAATAGCCGGAACATACGGAATGCAGGCATTAATCAACGACACAACCCCAATCTACGTCACCGACAGTACGCCCTTCGACGAGGTACAATATCGTGCCAGTTTCAGATTCGACCCAAATTCCATTAACATTCCAACTGGAAATGGGTTTACTATTTTCACAGGACAGGGCGACAATGGTATTGCATGGCGCATTCTGTTGAATCGTGAATTCGGTGCTTACAAACTGCAAGCATGGGCAATGAATGATTCTATTGTTTGGACAACAGGTGCGAAAGTGATTGTTGATGATATGCCACACAACATAGAGGTTGAGTATCATTCCGGGACAAATGGATATATCAAATTATGGTTGGATAATATACTGATAGACACGATCGCAAATTTGGATAATGAAACATTGACAGTTGACAGTGTATCCTTGGGGGCAGTTGACAGCTTGGATGCAAATACAGATGGCTTGATTTACTTTGACACATTTGAGTCGTTTGAAGCCACACGTTCCGAGGTCCCAGCTACTTCAACGCCAACTCCCACAACAACAGCTACACCAACCATGTCCCCCACATTTACCCCGTCTGCCACTGCAACCGCTATTTCGACGGAGACACCAACAGAGACCATTACTGTAACTCCTTCGGAATCTCCAACCGAAATGCCTACAGATATCCCAACCGAGGAACCACCCGTCGCTACTGCGACACAAATCGGTGCGCATCCTGATTCCAGCTCGCTTGCGAACTCCCATTTGCTCTTCCAGCCACAGAGTAGATCGGATTCTCCCACCCAGCAAGAAAAGATACCCACTGCAACCATTGCAAAACACTATATTCTATATGGAGCAATACCTCCAATCGATGAAGATGGACAACCCGGAAATGAACATACTGGTAAAAGGGAAGATGCTGCAGGGTTTGCCTACGTTTATGCGCAGTATCACGCCTCGTTGGATGAGACACCTATAATTGTTACAAGAAATTTCCTCATTCCAATATTTTCCTATCCAATTTGCCTTTGCCGCGATCAAAACAGATGGAAGTGTCCATAATATCCATCGAAACAACTCCCTGCGCCCATTGACCTGCCAATCCGCCTTGACGCAGGGTGAGTTCGGGGTGTTCGAACATCTCGCCCCTTCTGAATTGTGCCCAGCGGCTGAACCACCACCCCGGCCGTACCGTAAAACCCATCCCCCGCCTTCGCCGTAAACTGCAGGACGACATCCCTGGTTGAAGTTGGGCGGAACCCCCTCCCGCTGATCAGGGTCGCATTGTTGTACTGGCCGGCGGCTGGTTTTTGCATGGGGTTGGAACTTTCCTGACGGAAGTCCAGGTCGGCGGAGTGTTGGATCGTCAGGCCGTGGTCAAAATTTATTTCAACCGCATGCCAGGCGTTTTCATTGGAGACCACTCCTCCGCCGTTGATCAGGGCAAAGTTCCAAAATTCGGAAGACTGTCCATTCTCAAAACGATCCTGCATGGGTTCGGGGTTTTGGAACTCCTCCGTCGAGTCCTTTGCCAGACGGGCAAGTCGATTGGTTTCATTCCAGATTACCCAGGTGGTAAATAATTGGCGGTAATTCAATCCGGCAAATAAAAACAGGAGGGCCAGCAACATCATCAATACGATTAGAGATTGAGTCCTTCCCTCGATTACCTGGTGGATTCCTTTCATTGCGT
>CAZFKV010000069.1:0-4117 GCA_964519575.1 uncultured Candidatus Saccharibacteria bacterium
TTAATGTGCTGGGGTTAGGTATTGCCCAGATTACGGCTTGGGCGATGAAGGAGACCGGACAGCAGGCGTTGGTGACAGTCGAAGGTGATCTGGCAGCAGCTAGCTTAATGGCGCTAATTGTGGGTACTGGTGCGTTAGCGCTTACCTCAGCATTGATCGGTGGCTCACTGGCAGCTCCAATTATTGGTATCGCTGCTGTAACCGGAATATTCATCGTCTTAGCAGTAGTAATTACCCTAATCCTCAGACAAGTAGTCATCATGGGGTTAGTCATCCTATCCCCCCTGGCCTTCGTTGCACTACTACTACCAAATACTGAGAAGTTGTTTAAGACCTGGTGGTCAGTTATTACCAAGGCACTCGTAATGTATCCACTCATCATGTTGTTGTTTGCGGCTGGGAAGATATTTGGGGCGATAATAAGTACAGTCCCCGGATCAGGAACGGCTGATGTTGCTATTAAAAGTCTGCTTGGTTTCCTAGCCAATATTGCCCCAATGGCTTTAATACCTTTCACCTTTAAGATTTCTGGTGGAGCGATTGGAGGAGCATGGGGGGCGATGCGTGGGGGAATTGGTAAGGGTCGCAAGACCGCACTTGGTAGTGAACACAACCCGAGAAGTGTACTGTACAAAGGTCGGGAGAAGAGTTACAAGAATATGTCCGAGCGAATGGCTGGCCAACGAAGCTGGCTACCGAGGCTACCATATGCAGCTCGCAATAAGCTCGGAATCAACAGAACTCCATTCAACCAGCGCGCTACCAGCGCGCTAACAGGTGCCCCCCTAATCGGTGGTTGGATGGCTGGGAATGAGCGGATTGCTGGCGCGCGGGCTGATGCCGAGAAACGAATGAAAGAACTGGCAGCTACTCCAATTGGTTTGGAGAGACTTCGCGAGGAAGCTTATGGTTCGGAGGCAATGGATGCAATCCACCCAACTCATGGTGACCATGATCATAAGCCTGTGCCGGGTTATAGACGAGAAGCTGCCAAACACAGAGCAAACCACCAACGACAAGTAATGGTAGCTAAGACACTAGGTGCAAGTAAAGAAGATGGTGGTAGCGATGAACGAACTCGTCATTTTGCAAAAAACATTGCCCAGCGTGTAGCCAAAAAGGAAATTTCGGCTAAGCAAGGTGATGAACTCTGGGAAGAGTATTCACGAGCAGCCGCGTCTCATAACCCACTCTTACTCGCTTCGACTCAGACTAGCGGTGGCGTCAGAGCTAGCCGAGAAGCCTTCGCAACTGACACGTCGCTCTTTGGGGCTACGACAGCTGGTGTGGGTGCGGCTGGAACAGCGGCAGCTGGGACGGCCGTAAGTATTGCTGGTACTGGAAAGGCAGCCGTTGCAGAACAATTACTGAGTAATGAAGGAGTGGTTCAAGATCTTATTACCAGGGCAGGAAGAAGTGGAAATACTGATCAACTATCCGTTCATACTGACAAAGCACTGGAGACAATCTTCACTCCAGATGCAGCCGGAAACCTAAGTGCTGTTGCCCAAAATATGCTCGCGAGTGGATCTAATAGGGGCAAACTCAAAGAAATTGTTCTCAAGCTGGAAGGACGAAATCGTAGCAGTACGGCAGCCGTTGCCGCCGATGCAGAGGCAGCAGGCTATAATGTCACACCAGAACAATCTGTGGTCGGTCAAGCGGCCGCGAAAGTAATTAGAGATGCAATATATAAAGTCGATCCTAATTTTGCGCCTGGTGTCACCGGAGCACCGATTGTCCCAACTACTCGGATATAGGCTAATTTAATCATAATGATAACTACTCATTCGACAAAACCACTTGTTTTTAGTAAACAGTCGACAATAAGTGCTAATTATGTTACTGTATTTGATATATAAATAGTTTGAGGATTTAGTAACCAATAATTATGGCTTTCTTATCACCCGAAAATGAATCAGTAGCGATTAATCAGGTTAGTGCGCCCTTCGGAAGAAGAGCTGCAGCTGTTGTCGTCGGGTCGTTACTGTTAATTACGGCATCCTGCGGTGGAGACAAACCAAGCTCCGAAGCAACTGATTCACAAGCATCATCATCTTCCTCATCCAGCGATAGTAGTACGACTCCAACTAGTGCGCCATTTGAAGTTCCACAGACAACAGAAGTTCCGCTCCCGTCTCCAACTGTACCTTATGATGGATCATCCGTTCCGACAACTTCCCCGGAACAAGGAGCCCCGATTAGTGTCGAAATGCAAGAGTTTAGACTTGAAGAGATATTTGCTCGCCCAGAAAGTGTAGACCAATTACAGGGCTTGAACTTAGTGGCAATTGTAGCTGACGGTGACGGGCAGTTCTCGGTCATAAATGGCGTTGGAGCGGTTAGATTTAATCCAAAAGACTGGGTTGATGGTACGGTTTTTACGGATTGGCAAGACCCGAGCGATGATCTGACCATGGCATTAATTGTAGAGTCTGATGACACAACTTTCGCTATTACTAGTGATTCAGCTATGGCTCCACCTGATACAACCGAAGCTGGAGTAGTGGGAATTTATATGCCCCGAGTAGGCTCGAGTGACCTACCGTCTGATGGGCCACCAGCCTTCACTGACGAAGGGAAATTCAGCAGTCACCAAGAAGCAAGAGCACAAGTATTATTCCTAGACGATATGTATGGCGACACTGTTGCACCAGATTATTTCAATGATGCATTGTTACCACCACAAAGTTAGATAACTATTCACCTCTTGTCGCAATTTGCTTTTCTTATTTAACACAAGCACAATAAAACAATGAAAAACCGACTGATAATTATTACTCTAATATTTGCTACTGTTGTCGTAATAGGGGTTATATTTACGTTAGTCTTAAAACCAGACAACAATTCTTCTGATATCCAACGTGAGAAAATTTCAAAATCTGCTAATACTAGCGTACAAACATCTGGATTATCAATTGTATATTTCACTAGGGAACTAAGCCTAGCGGAAGCTTCTGGGCTGTTTAGGGATGCAGAGATCCCACCTGAAGCTTTCACGATACACCCTGATAACTTTGGAGCTACCGTAGAGCTCAACGAGGCTGGTGTAAAAAACAATGCAAATCTACAGAAAATTTTGACCAAGAATAGTTTAGTCAATGAAGTGGTTGATGTAGTGGTTCCGGCAAAATAATTCAGATGGTAGCGATATGACTAGGCTGCTATGATTGAATAAAAGTGGGTTAATAATGAAAACAGAGATAAAAAGACTATCACACAAACTACTGCACACATTTTTGACAGTACTTATTGTTTTTGTCCCTTATTTCTCATTATTTAGTCCCGCCTCAGTCTACGCAGCAAATGAGCAGTATAACTTTAGTGACCCAAATACGATCAGAGTAACTGGGGGAATAATTGATGGGGCTGCAACATTAGTTTGGGATGGACGTGATGGTGATTTCCGCTTGTATGGTGGTACCTTCCAAACAACTAGTGATTGTTCATTAAGATTAAGTGTTTCTCATTACACAAACAATCCGGGTGTTGCTACCGCGAGGTTTGTTGGTACTGACGGTCCTGTAATTGGTACACCCGACGATGCCCCTCCTTGCGACACAAGCTTTAATAGAACGGTAAACGTTGCAATTGGCTCATTGAATAACGGACCCGGTCAAGGAAGCGTAACAGAGACAGGGCCTCAAAGACGGATAAGGGTTTTCTACAATCCTAATGCATCCACTGATATACCTAGCGGAGATGATGAATTTGTATTGACAGGTAACGGGGTCACGAAACAGATTACCGGTGTAAGGAATAATGCTAATGGACTGGGATTTCAGGGTACCTTTGCAGATATGGATGCTGGTAGTTATCGCATTTGTTCTGTCCGAGTAAACCCTAATACTTGCATTAATGTAACAAAAGTTAGAGGTATTTTCTTGCAAGTAACCATGCGGGATGCTAATAGTGACCAGTATGTAAATATTGTGGTTCGAGCAAATGTTGGTGTTGCCCCTCCAATAAATAACAACAGTGGAGGGGGCGCTGTTGATTCACAATCCGCGTTCGTTAATCCTGACACAGTATTCATCAAACAAAATGGGGTAGTTCTTGGCAGGGTTGAAACAGAGAATGGAGAGTGGAACGGTGAAGTTGTGGAATTCCGTGGAGA
>CAZFKV010000070.1:0-3985 GCA_964519575.1 uncultured Candidatus Saccharibacteria bacterium
GTAATTCATGAGCAGCTTGCTTGAGTTTGCCTAGAACCGCTTTTTCCAACTGACGGACGCGCTCTCTAGTGATTCCCAGCAATTCCCCTATTTGTTCCAAGGTTTCCTTACGGTCGTATAGGCCAAAGCGACGAGCAATTATCTCTCTTTCTCGTTCACGCTCAATAGTCGCCAATATATCCTTAGCAGACTTATTTATATCCAATTTTGTTTCATTCATGTCAGAATCTGCCATCTAAGGTTAAGTACCTTTCTATCTTTTATAGATTCATTATATAATAAGTAGGATTTAAAGTCAACTACTTTGCAATCTAAGTTGATTATAGCACCATTTGGACGCAATAAGAAAGAGTTATGGTCATATACTTTTCCACAACCATTAACACTATTTGTCGATATTGCGGCTCTGAGCAAACTATTTTTTAGATCGTCGTTTACGACCCTTGCTCGAGGCTTTTGTCTTGAGCAGTTCTTGGGCTCTTTCGATTGTTATGTCTTCAGCTGATTCTTTTTTTGGAATTGTGGCATTTACTTTTCCATCTGTTACATATGGCCCAAAACGACCTGTTAACACTCTAATTCCTTCAGATTCAAATACTTTAATCTGAGCTTTAGCGGCTGCTTGCTTCTTTTCGGTAATCAGTTCTACTGCCCTTTCGAAACTAATTGTGTGCACATCTTCTTCTTTAGGAATCGAGGCGTATAGTTTATCTTGTTGGATATATGGTCCGAATCGGCCAATGCTTGCTTTAATCTCAATTCCTTCGTGGCTACCCAGTAGTCGAGGTAGCTCAAAGGCTTTCAGCGCCGTTTCGAGCTTAATTGTTTCTATCTTTTCACCCTTGGGAAGTGGTGCAAAATCAGGCTTGTCCTCGCTTTCGGTTTCACCACGTTGCAACATAGGACCATAGCGTCCAAATCGTGCGAATATTGGTTGTCCAGTCTTGGGGTCCTTGCCTACTTCGCGAGCCTGGGCGGCTTCCATGCGCTTAATCTCTTCACCTTTTTCGATATCAGCATGGAAGGTTTTGTAGAAGTCACTAATCACCGCCTGCCAAGTTTTGTCTCCATCGGCGATATCGTCTAATTGCTTTTCGAGTTCTGCAGTGAAATCGTAATCAATCACTTCTTTAAAATGCTTAACCAGAAAATCAGTCACAACATTAGCTGCTGATGTTGGTACCAGCTTGCCCTTGGTTGAACCAGTTTTTTCAAGCTCTTTTCCTTCAGTAACAGATGTATTTTCAAGTGTAAGTGTACGAATTTCTCTCTCTTCACCTTCTGATTCGCCCTTTTCTACATAGCCGCGATCCTGGATGGTGCTAATTGTTGGCGCGTAGGTACTTGGACGGCCAATACCGAGCTCCTCGAGCTTCTTAACAAGGCTGGCTTCGGTGTAGCGAGCTGGCGGTCGGGCAAACACTTCGCTGGCTTTGAGCTGCGATAATGACACTTGCTGGCCATTTGTGAGTGCTGGCAAGAGAGTATCTTCTGCTCGCTTGTCTTGGACGGCTAGAAATCCATCAAAGGTTACTACTTGGCCTTTGGCAATAAACTGCTCGTCTCGGTCACTGATAGCAATTAGGATGGTTGTGTTTTCGACTTTAGCAGAGGTCATTTGACTCGCCATGGTTCGTTGCCAGATGAGCCGATATAGCTTACTTTGTGCTTCATCTTCACCGGCGTTCTCTGTTCTAAAGTCGGTTGGGCGGATAGCTTCGTGGGCTTCTTGAGCGCCTTTGGCTTTCTTACTAAAGGTTCTGATTTGAAGGTATTTTTCGCCAAACTTACTTATAATAACTTCTTTGGCTTGCCCGATAGCTTGTCCACTAAGATTTGTACTATCAGTACGCATATAAGTAATTTTTCCTGCTTCGTAGAGTCGCTGTGCCAGCTGCATGGTGCGTTTCGGGCTATAGCCGAGGATACTACTGGCTGTTTGTTGCAAAGTACTGGTTATAAAGGGAGCGCCAGGATTTTTAGTGCCTGGCTTTTGCTCGATGCTAGTGACTGTAAATGATGCCTTAGCCGAGTGCCCTAAAAGTGTCTTCGCATCATCGTAGCTAAGCTTTTCGGTCGTTTCAGCTTCTAAGTTTTCACCGGAATCGAGAATGAAAGTAGCAATGACTTTGAATGAACTATCAGCTTCAAAGCCTTCAATTTCGCGTTCTCTCTCGACAATTATACGAACTGCAACTGATTGAACTCGGCCGGCACTCAATCCTTTTCGGATTTTTTTCCAGAGGATTGGGCTTAATTCGTAGCCTACGAGTCGATCGAGTACACGACGTGCCTGTTGTGCGTCGACGAGCTTTTGATCAACCACTCGTGGATTAGCCACTGCTGCCTCAATTGCGGTCTTTGTAATCTCATGAAATACAATTCGCTTCGTTGTCTTTGGGTCGAGCTTCAGTGCCTCAGCCAAATGCCAGGCAATCGCCTCTCCTTCACGGTCTTCATCAGATGCCAGCCAGACGGTTTCAGCGGTTTTGGCGGCCTTTCTCAGTTCTGCCACGGTTTTTTTCTTGTCAGGAGTGACTTCATATTTAGGTTCAAAGTTATTTTCAATATCAATAGACATTCCCTTACTTGGCAAATCACGAATATGCCCGTAGCTACTTGCGACGATGAAGTCTTTGCCGAGATAGCCTTTGATTGTCTTGGCCTTTGCAGGGCTCTCTACGATTACAAGATTCTTAGCACTCATTTTAGACACGCCCTTGTTGGTAGTTATTTCTTCTTTGGAGCTTCGAATGGCTTTCTTCGAGTGAGGCATACCAGTTGGTATGTTGAATGAGAAAAAGACGACCACAGCCCAATAGAAGAAGCAATTGGTGAAGGGATTGTGTAAAATATTTACTTGCCATATGGCTACCTACCCTATTGTTTTTTACTAAACATGTCAATCGTTATTGTTAGCACTGTGCGCAGATAATCACAAGCAGTTAATAATCATTGAGATATTTAAACAGCGTGTTGTTATACTTGTTCAGCCACAGCAATTTCTTCAATAGGGTGCACTGATTGTGCAATATCACTAAGTACACTAAGTGCGGTATTAAATTGATCATCCTGATCTTTATCACTAAGTTCCATTCTATTTGCGAGATCTTCTACTAGCCTAAATGGGTCGGCCATAAGGTCAATCGTTATTTCGTAATTTATTTCACCCTCCTTAATCTTGACATTTAGATATTCCCTATCAGTTCTTTCTTGTGTATGCCCTTGCTCATCCCTAATACCGGTAGAACGGTGAAAGTATTTAATGGCCGCAGGTCTACCTTGAATAGCGCCCTGATAAGTCCCATTTCGGGCAGTCGCAGATGTTGCATACGAAGAGCGCGTAGACTTGTAGTTGCCTGCAGGTATTTCATCGACAACAGGCTCAGTATTCTCTCGAAGTACTCTTATAACTTCAGAAACGGCGTTAACAGCAGCATCTTGTCTTTCTTGTCTTTGCTCTGCAGTTAGCATTTCTGGTGGATGATTGCCATCTTCATTTACATCACTACCATATTCATCAGTTGCCATAGTGTACTCCTGTTATACAGTAGCTTATGATATCAGAATTATCCTCGATAACATTAATAACCATCAACTTATTGTCCACTGATTGGCACCATGTGCGCGAATCTTACCTGTAATCTCCATCATTGTAATCGTCTGATTGAATTCAGTTACGTCAATTTGGCTTTTGATCTGTAATTCATAACCATCACGTACGCCCTCTTCTAGCAGTGCTAGGATTGTATTCTCTTGATCTGATTCACCGCTCAGACTACGCTTTGGAGCTGAAGTTAGACCGAGCTGCTCGATTAGCCGCTCGCTACTAGTAATAATCTGAGCACCCGATTCAATTAGAGTATTTGTTCCAACAGAATTGGGACTAGTTATATTCCCTGGCAACGCAAAAACATCCCTGTTCTGGTCCAATGCAAATCCGGCAGTAATTAAGGTTCCGCTTCGCTGAGCGGCTTCGATTACA
>CAZFKV010000071.1:0-3960 GCA_964519575.1 uncultured Candidatus Saccharibacteria bacterium
TGACATCACGCTGGTGGCGTGGCTTAGCTGATTGAACATGGCTAAGAAAGCGACGCTCAATTTCATTAGGGTTGGGAACTATAACGTCATCGACGTGCTCAAGTTTAATTGCAAGAACACGGTCTTTTAGCTGTTGACGTTCAGGATTCGATTCAATATTCGCTATGAATTCAACCTTATTGGCACTACGATGCGTCGCCATATGGATGCCTTCTTTTACTTTTTCAATATTTGTCTCAGGGCTGAGTAAGATTGCACGAGTTGCTTCTTGTTCATCTAGACGCATACCTGCTGAACAAAATATTGTTGCAGGGAAGCCACGAATAATTATGTTCTTCGCACGGTTCGAACCCTTTTGATTCTTATCTGTTATTTTGTAGGAAATTTCTTTTTTATCGTGCGACATTACAGGTCGTAGATTCTCCTGAAGCTTAGGGTTTGGTTGCTCCAAGAAGATTAAAATTTTACGTTCAAGATCAACGATGTGTACATTGCGTTCTTTATCAAAGCTTGCGTTGTCGTGGAAGAATGCCGTTGGAGACGCACCACCAAATTGACGTACATCTGCATCAGGGAAGTACTGTGCCACTTGCGTTGGAATGTATGTCTTACCAGTTGAAGAAGGTGCATTAAAGCTTACATTGAGCTGGCAGTCTTCTGTATATGCTGAGAGCATACATAAGAAGCTAACGAGCTTATTCTCGTTGTCGTGCTTTATCGTGAGGTCGAGGATTGATGCGAGATCACTAGTTGTTATCTCCTCAAATGAGCTAACATCTATTGGTTTTGGACCACTGCGTAGTGTTGCGTACTTCTCGAATAAGTCACTTGGGTCAGCATCAGGAAGCTTAAAATAATCTGTTATATCGCCGTGGTCACCAACTTCGTGGGGTAAATTGATCTGCAATATAGATGTTGAGGGAAGGGCTATTCTGAGCTTCTCGATGAGTTCGGTCGCTCCTTGTTGTCCTGCTTCGTCATTGTCGTAACAAATGTATAAATGACGCACAAAGCTAAGCTGTTCAATCCATTCATCTTTGAAGGTACGAGCACCTGCTGTTGATGATATGGCTGGAATACCAAACGCACGAAGTACCAGACAATCGAATTCACCTTCACAGATCACAAGTTGATCGGGCATATCTTTAAGTACTCCTACGTTGAACAATGCTGCATCGCCACCTGTGCCCATATATTTTGGACCGTCAGAAGGCAGGAACGGGTCTTGACGTAGCTTCATAAAAAGCACGTTGCCTGTAGAATCACGAACGGGTATCGTAATCCAGCTTTTGCCGTAGTAGACACCGTAGCCTAGCTCAAAATCATCTATATCCTCGTCTAATAAGAGGCGATTATTTTTAAGCCACTCACGAATGTTTAGCGGAAGTTCTTGATGATATTTCGTAGCCAATTTACTAGCATCTGTAACGGGGCTGGTTGGTTTAGGTGGTAAGACATTGGCACTGATACCTAAAGTCTCACGCAAGCCCTTCATGCCACCCTTTTCGCCACACTTGTGACAGAAGTATTGACCTGTATCTGCGTTAATATACAGGTGTGCTTCATTACCACGACTATCAGCATCACAGTCATTGAAGATGCAGTGCGTGATAAGTTCTGTGCCACGTTCACGGTAGTCGATGTTTTTAGAATCTAAGAGTTCTTTGGGGTTATTATTTGGATTTTCGTGCATTACGTTCCTCTTTCTCATACGTCTTTAATATGTTTTTCACTGCGGTCATGAGTTTATCCGTAGCAGTTCCTTTTTTCTGCTCGTAGTAATCCGCAGCAGCTTTCTCGATACTGCTTGTGATAACGAAGTGGTAAATCAAATGTTGAGTCCCATCTTTCGGGTGCATACAAATTAGCTTGTAGCCTGAATCCATCAACCATATTGCCAAATCGGCTTCTTCGGTATCGAAGCTACTCATGCCTTCGTTCTTATTTCTTATTACTATTCCCATCTTTTCGTCCTTTCTTAAGACGCACTGAACAGACCGATAGAGCACGATGCTGTACCGTTTTGTTCATTAATTAATTAGTTTTTCACCACCAAGATTTCTAACTTAAATGGCTATGTTCTAATTTTATAACACCATAAAAAATCCCGCTGTCAATGCCGACATGGTACGAAAAATTAGACTTAATTCCGACTTAATCCGAATTTCAGCTATACACTAGCTAGTTCAATCTCTTTTAGCTGTTCGTTACTTAGTTCTACTGTTGGTCTTATCAAGATTGCTTTTGGATAAGCAGATACAAACGGGTTGAGTGGCATACCATCACCAAATCGGGATTTGCGTATCAGCTCTCGAATATTTGTCTTAGCAGGGACTTTAATCTCATGCTCTGTGAGTTCTAATTTGAGTGTATCAAAACCAACTTGCTCATTAGGGTGATTCTTCAAGCAATGGTCAATAATACTCAATACCAAGCCGTCTCTCATAGAGCTGAAACGATACTTTTCCTCGCCTACCGTCACTACAGGTATTGAGAAGCCATCTATAGACAATTTAGCATTCATTTTATCTAGCTCATGCTGAAAAGAGTTGATGCTAGTTTCAGCTTCATTCAGGAGCCTTTCGATTTCTGAGGGTATTAATGGTTTATCTATATTGGCTTTAATGCAGAGCATATTTACGTTTGAGTTATGCTCCTCTCCGTAGTCAGCTCCTGAGTGTGTATATTCGTATGCTAACGTTTTGTATTCTGCGATATTTTCATGAAACAGCTCAATGTTGTCCATGACTCGCCAGCAGATAGTTCCACCTGCTTTCTGTAGTTCGGGTTGTCGTGCATAGATTTGTTTTAGCTCGTTAGCCAGCAATACGTAGCTACGATTAAGGGCTGAGTAGTCGGGTAAGTCTTTCAGGGTATCTAAAAGGGCGAATATTTGAATCACACGTTCGTTTAGAATTCTTGCTAAAGCGTAATCATTGGCAGTGTCAGTATTTTCACTCATTTGCTAACTATTATAAGTGATTAGCAATAACTTATAGAATAGCCGATTTGAGATAATAGTAAGAGGGAACTAATACAAAAAAGAGGAGCCTAATATGATTAAAAAGAAAATCAGCAATCGTCATAAAATAACTTACTTGACCCTAATCAACATTGCTGACGATATTCAGCATAATAATAGTGTGGCTGAGGTCTGTAGAAAAAACGGAATTAGCCGCCAAACGTTCTATTTTTACTTGAATAATGAGCCTGAATTCACGGAGCTAATAGTAAAAGCATATAAGTACCAGAGCGAAGTACCCACGCCTTTCTTTACAACCCGTTGATCTGACAGTTGTGCGAAAACTCCCTTACTTTTGTGAGGTTTCTTCAGTTTTGTGTAAGTTCGCTATGCCTGTTAGTATGAAAATATGGCACGAGATAAAAATAAAAAACCTAAGCTTGGGACTGACGAAATAATTACGGTCGTACTACCTATAATTAACAGTTAAAAATGACGTTAGGATTAAAAAGCTACAATAGAATCTATGGGAATAGCTACACTCGACAACATCATTTAGGAAACGGGTTGTTAATACCCTCTGGAAGGGACCAGGAAGGCGTAGAACGGGTTTTAACACAAAACATGAACACACCCTTATGCAGTAAAGTTTCTTAACCCTAAAACCTAGACCATACTTTCATGTAGATCACTTACGTTTACCCATTCAACATTTTCTACAGGGATATTTGTTTCCGACGGGTCTACGGATCGTTTCCACATCATCTCCAAGCTTTCAGCTACTCCGGTTGAGGGATTGACGTTGGTGTAGTGGATAACCTGGCCATTATTAATAGTGTCTGTGTTTACTGATTCAACTTCTTCGAGGTCCATACCCTCTAGCGGGACTAGGGCAGCCCAAATGACATCACGATGTGTCATGATCAGTACGTTGTTGCTGTTCACTAAGTCATTAACCAATTCACCAAATCTGTGAGAGACAGCAAGGATTGACTCAC
>CAZFKV010000072.1:0-3901 GCA_964519575.1 uncultured Candidatus Saccharibacteria bacterium
TTCCACATTGGGCCAGTACAGGCCTGAACCAAATCAGCTCCTGCTTCACGATATTCAAAGAAATCATCAGGCTGCACGACACCGCCTACTCCGACTATTTGATACTGGTAACCGTAGCTATGTCGAAGGTCATCCATGCGTTTGACCATATCAAGGCCTGCCCATTTGATACCAGCTCCCACGAGTCCTGAGCTCAATCGTCCTTTGCCAGGAAGCGCCTGATTGCCGTTTTTGTCATAGACCTTAGCAGGGATAGTATTGATAAGCGACACGCCTGCAATGTACTGATCAACATCGGCTATGATGTCTTCTAGCATCGTTTGTTGTTCATCTGTAAAGTAACCAATTTTAATAAGGAGGGGTAAATTACCTATAGCTGGCTTCACTCGCTCGCAAACCCCTGTAACTGCAGCAGGTGTATAGCAGAGGATGCCTTCGCTCGCCACATTAGGACAAGAGAGGTTCACTTCGATTACTTGCGCTCCTGCACCGGCTGCACTCTTTGCGGCATCGGCGAAATCTTGCCAGTAGTCTTCCTGACTAAATCCATCCTGTATCGTACCGACAACACTTGCGACCATGACTTGGCCTTTGCCGGTAGAAGCCACGGCCTTTTTCATATCGTCTACCCAATACTCGGGTCCACGGCCAGGATTGCCGAATGAGTTGGTGGCCACAAGCTTCGTCAGATCCTCGGGAAACTCATCAGCCATGACGAGGCCCTCTTCCGCCTGCTCGAGACTGACACCTCCGTCTGCTTCAACCGGAATCATATGCGGGAACTGATTGACGGGAAAGGGGACACTGCGCATCGTTTTGTAATGATTAACGTCATAGCCCCACTGAAACGCAGCAGCGACATGCTTGCTGGTCGGCAAGGTGCCAGCAGCAATGCCGAACGGCAGGTAGATTGGATGACCTAGGAAGTTAAATGCTGGTTCGCCTTCACGCTTGAGCTCTGGGATTGTGTCGAAAAATGGACCATTGTCGAAGTTATTATCCCAGTCTTTGTACGGATCATAGAACCACTGCGTATTCATCATATAAAGAATACCACGAGACAGGTATTTACAACTTGTGCAATAATAAATACCAGTATGACATTTGCCCAAAAGCTAGCAGCAGCGGTAGAGAAAAATAATTCATTACTGTGTGTGGGTATCGATCCAGATGTTGCTAAACTTCCTGATGACTACGATCAATTGCGTTTTAGTAAAGCAATCGTTGATGCCACAGCGGGGCTCGTATGTGCCTTCAAACCGAATCCGGCCTTTTTTGAATCGCAAGGAGCCGAAGGCATACAGGCACTGAAGGATGTTTGTGATTACATCAGACACGAATACCCAGAAATCCCATTAATTTTCGACTTCAAACGTGGTGACATTGGCAATACCAACGCACAGTACGCCAAGTTCGCGTTTGATTACATCGGTGCTGATGCGGTGACGTACCAAATCTACATGGGAATTGAACCACTAGAGCCACTGCTCGCATATGCCGATAAAGCTGTATTTGCCTTGGTGCGAACATCAAACCCTGGCGGCGGAGAAGTGCAGGACCTGATAGTTGAAGGGAAACCACTGTATGAATACCTCACCGAAAAGGCAGCACATGAATGGAACAAAAGCGGTAATCTAATGTTAGTTGCCGGGGCGACTTATCCTGCTGAATTAGCCAAAATGCGCGAAATTGCAGGCGATGACATGATTTTCCTAGTTCCTGGGGTTGGTACACAAGGTGCAGATCCAGAAACAGTTATTAAAGCAGGTTTAAACTCGAAAGGCACTGGTCTGATTATTAACGCATCACGCTCAATAATTTTCGCAAGTAATTCTGATAACTTTGCTGAGTCATCCCGAGACAAGGCCGCTGAAATTCGTGACGAGATTAATTCATACAGAGGAGAATCATGAGCGATGATAATCAGGATATAACTCGTGAGCTAGAGCAAATTGGCTGTATTTACAAAGGTCATTTTGTTGGCGTCAGCACTAAGCACCTTGCAGGCTATTGCAACATTGATCCTCTATTGCCTCATGTAGATTTAGTAAGCAAATATATTCGAGAACTGGTAACTAATTTTAAAGACGATAGAGTTGAAACAGTTGTATCGCCTGCAGTTGGTGCAATACCTTTCTGCCACTGGGGAGCTCATCATCTTTCAGAATTAACAGGATCGAATGTTCTTGGCGTCTGGGGTGATAAGGTCAAAACTAGCGATGGGAGCAAAACCTTTGCTTTCGAAAGAGAAGGTTTTGAGAAAGCAGTAAAAGGGAGAAAAGTGCTGATTCTTGAAGACATGATCAATCAGATGTTTTCGATAAAAGGTATCATCAAAACAGTTGAAGACGCTGGCGGGGAAGTTATTGGTATCGGTTCGGTTGCCGCAAATAAAGGTGTTACAGCCGAAGCTATGCAAGTGCCAAAATTTGTGAAGTTAACAAGCGTGGAATACGACACATGGACCGCAGATGAATGTACTCAATCAGGTTTATGCTCTCAAAATGTACCTATAGTTGAGGACATAGGGCACGGTGATGAATTTAAAAAGACACATCCAGATTACAGCGGGGGATACAAAAAATTACTTTCCTAGCATTGTGGGTAAGGTTGACGAAATAGTGATGAATAGGTAAGCTTTAAGCATAGACTTAAACTTTAGGAATTTGTATGTCTTCAGAACAAGCAGCAGCACGGGCCAAACAACTCTATAGTCTATTCGATGCACTCGGTGATCCGACTCGATTCAAACTCGTACAGAAGATGAATACGGATTGTAATAGTTGCGTGAGCGAACTTGCTGAAGAGTTGAACATCACAACTGCCGGTGCATCTCAGCAACTCAAGATTCTAGAACAAGCTGGTGTGCTCCTACGCGTTCGCAAGGGTCAAAGAATCTGTTATGAAATTAACCACGATGATCCAGATGTGGCTCAAGTTATGAAAATGCTTAACGGCAAAATCGAAAGGAGTAAAAAATGAGTGTAACAATCTATTCCACCCCTACCTGTGGCTACTGCCATATGGCCAAGGAGTACTTTAAATCCCGCGATGTAAAATACGAGGAACATGACGTGAGTGTCGATCGCGAGGCGGCACAGGAAATGGTCAACAAAAGCGGTCAGATGGGTGTTCCAGTAATCGAAATTAACGGTAAAATCATCGTTGGTTTTGATCGTCCTAATATCGATCATGCCTTGAGACAAAAAACTTAACATTGACGAATATCGCCTAGGTGCTCACAATAAAGATATTAACACCCAAGGAGGAACCATGGCAGAAGAAAATACAAAGACTGAGAAGTCAACAACAGATGCAGTTGGAGCAAATAAACCCAAGGTTGCGACAAAAGAAGATATTGAGAAGAATAAGATAATGGGCGTATTGGCCTACCTTGGTATTCTCGTATTAGTGCCTCTCCTGTCGGCCAAAGACTCACCGTTTGCGCAATACCACGCCAACCAAGGTCTAGTTCTATTGATTGCCGGTGTAATTGTTGGCGCAGCCAGTGCCTTTCCAATTATTGGCTGGTTCATTGTCGGCCCGATTGGCGGCATTCTTCTCTTCATACTGGCGATAATGGGAATTATCAATGCTGCAAATGGCGAAATGAAGCCACTGCCACTGATTGGTCAGTACACAATTCTCAAATAGTACCGTTATTAAAAACGAACCTTGCATGCACTCACTGAGTGTCTATACTGTAATGTGAAAGAGGATAGGGTATGAAGTTCTTTGTCGATACAGCAGATCTGAATGATATCAAACAAGCCGCTAGCTATGGTGTGCTTGACGGAGTAACAACCAATCCTAGCCTGATGGCCAAAGTCGGAATCAAAGGCAGGAAGAATATCTTAGCGCATTACAAAGCTATCTGTGAGCTCGTCGACGATAATGTAAC
>CAZFKV010000073.1:0-3816 GCA_964519575.1 uncultured Candidatus Saccharibacteria bacterium
GTGAGTTTAGTGGTTATATCCATAATGCTAATACGGTTATATGGAATGGACCTTTGGGCTATGCTGAAATTAAGCAATTTGCTCACGGTTCTGAGGTATTGGCCAAAACTATTAGCGATCAAGCGGGTATTACTAGTATTGTAGGTGGCGGCGATACTGCTGATTTTGTACTAAATTGGTTGGATAATAATCCTGACGGTCATTTTACACATATTTCTACCGGTGGTGGTGCAGGGCTAGAGCTCATGAGTGGCCTTAAGCTTCCGGGCGTAGAGGCCTTGTTGTAGTTTGCTTGGATCTCATTAATGCCAACTAGCAGTAGTCTGTCACGCCAATCACAATTTAAGTTAATTATTTCTGTATTTTTTATTTGAGACTTGATTTTTTAGTAGTTTTTTAATTTTGAGTATTGCCACTACTGTTATCGAAAGAATCGCAGAGGTGATTGCTATTAAGTAAGTTTTAGCTGGTTTGCCAGCGTTTGGCACGGCTGGCACTGCACTTACTGCAATAGTAACAGTCGCTACGGCAGTATTGCCGTGAGAATCTGTCAGGGTGTAAGTGAATGTGTCTTGTCCAACGTAATCTTTATTAGGGGTATACGTAAAAGACCCATCTGGATTTAGGGTTATAACCCCGTGGGTTGGTTGGTTCTGTATTGCTACAGATGAGTCTTGTGGCGTGTCATTTTGTATTACACCGTCATTGGCTGATATAACTAATGGCTGGTTTATTGTTGCGTTATAGTTATCGTTATTAGCTGAAATAAAGCACGGAGTATCGTCTGTAGTAACTGAAATGATGGGCTGGGATGTTGAAATACTGTTAACAAATCCATTTTGTGCATCTAGTAGATCATGATATACATTTACTGCCAGTGAATTGTACTGGGCTACCGTCATCCCGGCAGTGTTTAATGTATATTCGATTGGTCCGGGTATTAAGGAATCTGAAGCCGTAAAAAAATCATATGTAATACCCTTAGCTACTTTATTACTTCCTCCCCAGGCCGGCAGAAGGACGGTTCCTTGAGTAACGGCAGATACGTTCAATGGTGTCATGGTGTTGTCATTTGTACTTACGACTTCGGATATTACCCCACTTAAGTTTTGAGTGGTGCCGGGTGCTAGGCTAATAGCCGTTGTCGGTATGCTGATAGTGATTGAATTAATTCTTGACAGGCTGCAGGGTGTCGATATTTGAGGAAACGTATAAGATGCGCTAGTGCCTTCGGGTAAAGGAGTACTAGTACTTGTCCAGGTACCCGATGGAGGTATAGTGTGTTGAAAATTTGCAGGCGAATGACCTGCGTAAGAGGTGTTTGAAGGATCTGCGGGGCCAGTATTGGATATGGCATACAGGCTGGGTGTTGATAGCAAACTGGTCAATGATAAGGTGGCGATAAAGAACATGTGTCGGTATATAAGTTGCAGTTTATATTTATTAATCATATACATTACGTGGTGTTTGTTGTTGAAGATATAAGATTATTGTATCATAAAAGCATAAGCTAAGTACTGAGTAAATTTAAGGATTATATTAATAATGAGTGGGCATAAAAAAATAATAATCGGAAATTGGAAGATGCATTTCACGGTTAAACAGGCTGCTGCATTTGCAACAAAATTTATAAGCAAGAGTGTTCCGGCCGACGTCCTAGTTGGTGTAACACCAAACTGCTTGGCGTTAAGTGAGGTTAGCAGTGTCTTGTCCAAAAGTGCCATAAATGTGGTTTCACAAAATGCATATTATGAGGATGAGGGTGCTTTTACTGGGGAGGTTAGTATGCCGATGCTCAGAGGTTTAGCTGACTTTGTTTTGGTGGGGCATTCTGAGCGCCGACATATATTGAGAGAATCTAATGATTATACAAGAGAAAAATGTGCAGCTGCCTTTAGAAGTAATATTGTGCCAATACTCTGTGTTGGTGAAACATTGGTAGAAAGACAAAATTATCATACAAATCAAGTCTTGAATGATCAGCTTTCTGTTGGATTAGCAGATCTAACAACCGAAGAGGTATCTAAGATGATAATTGCTTATGAGCCTGTTTGGGCAATTGGAACAGGTGAATACGCTAGACCAGAAGATGTCGAGAAGGCTGTTGCTAAAATTAGGGCCGAGGTTACAAGTTTGTATGGAGTAATTGCAGGAGCAAGTGTTAAGGTGCTGTATGGTGGTAGTGCTACCAGAGAAAATGCAAGATCATACCTAGAAATAAATGGAGTCGATGGTTTACTTGTTGGCGGCGCTAGTCTGAGTGTTGCAACTTTTTGGCCAATAGTCGAAATTGCAGGGGCTGTTAGTTCTGTGAATAAACAAAAGAAAAAAGAGGCTTAAAATGGGAATTATCGGACGAAGAAAGAAATCAGAGTTACCAGATGACAAAGATCTAGAAGTATTAGAAAGCTCAGTCAACCAGCTTAGTCAACAAACCAGCGCTTTACTTAGCCATTTTGGTGAAGGTAAGCAGAAAAGATTAGGTAATGAAAAAAATACTAAAAATACTAATAATATTAAAAAAATTAATACTCCTAAAAAGCAGGTCGCTAAAAGTTTTGATATTATTGCATCACCCAACAAATCAACTAAGTTGAAAGGTAAACTAAAGACAGCTGAAACTACGCATGAGGTAGAGTTGTTGCCGGAGCATGCGACTGATAGTTATAACGAAAAACCCGGCGGTGATTCAGCAGTTGCTACTGTAAATCAGGCTAGTTCGTCCCCGGGTGAAGCTCAAGAGCAGCTACCGACTATCCAGAATAGTCATAATGTCGGGAGCTTAAATATGAAGACACCCGCTCAACAAGAAAGTATCGAGGTCGATATTGTTGCGGGTAAAGATGCTGGTGCTGCAAAAGATAGCTCGGATAAACAAGACGCACAAAAACAAGATCTTACCAGTATAGCTCCAGCTGAGCAGTCATTGAAATTTGATGATAATAAAGATGATGAAGCTAGGACACCTGAAGTTCACAAAGAAACAGATGTTAAAACCGCGAGTATATCTAAAGATGAGCCACTCAACGACGCCACGTCGAACCTAATAAATAACACGCAGTCTATATCTGGATATAAAACTCCTGATTCACAACAGAAGCCAACAGTATTTGATACTAACGAGTATCATTTAGAACTTCACGACTGGTCGAAGCTAGAATATAAAAGTAATACGTTGTGGTATTTGCTCGCCCTTCTATTAGCTATTTTTGCTTCCGGCATATTCTTTGTTGTCGGCGGATTTAGCATGCCTTTCATTGGCTAAGTACTAAATTTCGTACTGTTAACAGAACCGAAATGCCTATATACTAATTGAGCATGAATTTACTTGAGGGACTAAATAAAAATCAACAAAAAGCTGTAGAAAATACAGAGGGACCCGTATTGATACTGGCAGGTGCTGGAAGTGGTAAAACAAAAACCCTGACGCACCGCATTGCGTATTTGATTCAAAAAAATGTTAGTCCGTATAATATTTTAGCCGTTACATTTACCAACAAGGCTGCCAAAGAGATGCGCGAGAGGGTTGCTCAACTTCTTTCTGAAAATGCTGAAAATCGCTCATTTATGCCATACATGGGGACGTTTCATTCAATATGTGTGCGTATACTAAGACAAGATGGCGAAAATATTGGAATGCCAAAGAATTTTGTTATATTTGATGAATCAGATAGGCAGAGTGCTATAAAACAGGCCATGAAGTCACTTTCGGTAGACGAAAAGCAGTTTAAGCCAAGTGCTATCTCTTCAATGATTTCTAGTGCCAAGAATGAGCTGATTGGTCCAGAGCAGTATCTAGGTAACGCAACCTTACCT
>CAZFKV010000074.1:0-3816 GCA_964519575.1 uncultured Candidatus Saccharibacteria bacterium
TCGGTATCAGCTTCGCTGATGGTAGATAATACTTGACCTATAAAGGGTCTGGGCACAATAGCTATTGCCTGAAAGACGAATGTCAGTCAAACAACTTCTAGAGCAAGGACTTGTCTTTAGACCGACCAAAGGGAGTCGTCCTTGATCGTTGTTTTATCTGACAATGAGACTATCAAGCAGGAGTGACGCCCAGGAGTTTACTCAACTTTGCGGTCAAAGTTGAAATGGTTTGGTTCTTGGAAAGAACACCAGCCTGTCTTTAGGCAGAAAATGATTATTAGTCTGATTATCTTCGCATCAGTTAGAATAATAAGATGTACATTGCAGTTTTAGGACGACAGTCGAAATTATCAATTGCTGAACTCGAAGCACGATTCGGTAGCGACTCAATCACACCTCTTCAGAATGTCTGTTTGGTGGAGGCCGAAACGTTCGATATCAATAGTTTCGGTGGCACAATCAAAGTCGCTCGGCTAATTGGCGAGATTGATGCTACCAACTGGAATAGCATTTCAAAACAGATTAAAGCTCATATTACCTATGCGCAGTTATTTTGTGAAGCAATCGTTAAGATGTCTTTTGGTATTAGCGTTTATGGCATG
Organism: uncultured Candidatus Saccharibacteria bacterium; assembly: GCA_964519575.1. GTDB lineage: Bacteria > Patescibacteriota > Saccharimonadia > Saccharimonadales > JAGPDM01 > CAZFKV01. The sequence continues at coordinate 603 of CAZFKV010000074.1, forward strand.
AACATTCAGCCCAGGATGATTACAGGCCTAGCACTCGAAATGAAAAAAATACTAAGGGCAAGCGACCAAGCAAAGCTAAGGATAGTCCCAAACGAAGCCTCCGAATTGTCGAGTGCGCAAGTTCTTCATAACAAATTAACGGACCCAAATTATGGGGCTGAGCTAATTATTGTTGCTGATAAGCACCGGACTCTGATTGGAATCACAACTGGCATTCAAAATATCGATGCCTATACAAAACGCGATCATGGTCGACCGGCTCGTGATGCAAAAGTTGGCATGCTTCCTCCAAAACTCGCTCAAATTATGATCAATCTGGGTACAGCAAAGGACAATAGCAAATCTGTCTACGACCCATTTTGTGGTACAGGAGTTGTCTTACAGGAAGCAATTCTGATGGGTCACGAAGCTGGTGGCAGTGACCTTGAACCCCGGATGGTGCAGTATTCTCAACAAAATTTGGATTGGCTAGAGCTTAAGGCTTCATTAACTGTAGCTGATGCTCAAGAAGTCGAACTACCTCAATCTTTTCGTGACGGCGCGATTGTGACTGAAATGTATCTAGGTGAACCTCTGCATTCACCACCAATTTCTTCTAAGCTTAGGGATCTACTGACAGAAAACTACGATCTGTTACATGCGACACTTAAAAACCTATCTCATCAACTTTCTCCAAACGCTTCGCTTTGCATAGCTGTTCCTGCTTGGAAACATAACAATCAATATGTCAGCGTCTTAGATGAACTAATGACAGTTGACGACCTCAAGAAACTTGGCTATACTTACTCAAGTTTTCAGTATATCGGCTCAGATGAGTTACTGTACGCACGACCAGATCAGGTCGTCGGACGCAGACTATTGAGCTTAAGGAGAAATAATGAGTAAAACCAAAGCCGGCGGCTCAGTAAAGAACGTACATGATTCACCAGGTCAAAGACTTGGTGTAAAACGTTTTGGTGGCGAAAAGGTTGCAACCGGTGCAATAATTGTCAGACAACGTGGTAGCAGTAAAGTATCTGGCCCCGGAACAGCCTACGGAAAAGACCACACTATATATGCCGTTCAGGATGGTACCGTCAGCTTCAAACAGAAAAATGTCACTCGCTTTACTGGACGCAAAGCCCGACGCACCGAAGTTTCAGTAAAATAACGAATTTTATTATCTAAGCAGCAACTTGCATATCAGCTGATTCTAGCTCTGGTTTTTATGTTCCAAAGTAAGCGAGTTATGTGGAACTAGACTGAAGATAGGTGGTGTTTGATACGCTCAACAACATCAGCGATTACAACTTGTGATTTGACCAGATAATCATCGACACCCAACTCCTCAGCACGAGCTTTGTCCTTAGGTTGACTGAGTGCCGTTAGCATAATAATTCGTATGTTGGTTGTCTCTGGTGTATTACGCAATATATCAAGCACGTCAAAACCGCTAATCTTAGGCATCATGACATCTAGGAGAATAAGGGCTGGTTTAAAGTCAATTGCCGCGCTCAAAGCGTCTTCACCATTTGGTACATGCTTGACTTCAAAGCCTTCTGCTTCGAGGCGCGCCACATATACACTGGCTAAACCTTCATCGTCTTCAACTAATAGTATCTTATGTTGTGTGTTTGCCATATATGCTTATCCTTAAACCATTTTAGCGCTTATTTATCAACGCTGCAACAAAACCATCGAACAACGGATGAGGTCGATTTGGTCTGCTCCTGAATTCAGGATGAAACTGACTGGCCATAAAAAAAGGATGATCATCCATTTCAATCAATTCCACTAGTTGGCCGTCAGGTGATAAACCTGAAAGCCGCATGCCTGCTGCAATTAATTGTTCTCGATAAATATTATTGAACTCATAGCGATGTCGATGTCGTTCATTTATTGATGTTTTCTTGCCATAGAGTTCATAGGCCTTGCTCTTAGTGTCAAGGACACACTCGTAGTCCCCTAGTCTCATCGTTCCACCCTTTTGCGTAATCGATTTTTGCGATGACATCAGATGAATTGCCGGGCAACTAGTGTGTTCGTCAATCTCAACAGTGTTGGCCTTGGGGTCAATTGCCTTGCGAGCAAGTGCTATAACCGCCATTTGCATCCCCAGGCAAAGACCTAGATAAGGTACTTTCTTGTCCATAGCGTAACCCGCGGCGGCTATTTTGCCTTCCAAGCCACGACTTCCAAACCCTCCTGGTACTACAATGCCGTCAACTTTGGCGAGTGCTTTTGTAAGATCCGCTCCTTCTAATACCTCGGCTTCAATCCAATCAATTTTCACCTCAACACCGTGTTTCCAACCTGCCGATCGCAGTGCTTCAAATACGCTCATGTATGTGTCTTCATTCGCCATGTATTTGGCGACCACACCTACTTTGACCACTGGGAGATCGACTCGCTTAGCCTGAACTACCATTTCCTTCCATGAATGATCTACCTTTGGTGTGTCCTTCAGATTTAATTTCTTGGCAATAAAACTGGCGATCCCAGCCTGCTCCAATGTACTAGGAACTTCATAGACAGTCTTTGCGTTTGGTAATAATGCGATACCTTCTTTCGGCACACCGCAGAAGGCGCTCAATTTCGTAATTACGCTTTCTGGGGCTGGCTCTTCACTTCGTGCAATCAGTACATCTGGCAGGACTCCGAGTGATCTCAGGTCACGGGCTGCGTTTTGAGCTGGCTTTGTTTTGAACTCTTTACTTGCTCCCAGATACGGAACATAGACAACATGAACATATAATGTATTCTCTGCGCCAACCCTATCGCGCAATTCACGAATTGCTTCGACAAATGAAAGACTTTCATAATCACCAACCGTTCCGCCAATCTCAACGATATGGACTTCCACTCCCTGACCAGCGGCAATTATACTATCTTGGATTGCTTCAGTGACATGAGGTATTATTTGGACAGTTTTCCCGAGGTATTCGCCAGCTCTCTCGTCTTCGATAACACGACTTAAGATGCTACCACTCATCAGACTGCTCCGCTGATCGAGCTCCTGATCTAGGAATCTTTCGTAATGACCGAGGTCGAGATCGGTTTCTGCACCATCTTTGGTCACGAAGACTTCGCCGTGTTCGGCAGGGTTAAGCGTACCGGCGTCAACATTTAGATAAGGATCACATTTCTGAATGTTTACCGAGAGACCGCGGTCTTTGAGGAGTCTACCAATAGAAGCTGCTGTGATTCCTTTTCCGAGGCCACTAAGGACACCACC
>CAZFKV010000075.1:0-3763 GCA_964519575.1 uncultured Candidatus Saccharibacteria bacterium
TTTTAGACAATGACTGGGGTTGTCAGCGTATGATGGGTAATATTTTTGCTACAGAAATCGCTGACATGGAAAGAATAACAGATGATGATATTAATAACGTTCTTGGACATCAATCTGCGCTTGAATATGGTTTATGGGCTACAACACCAATAGGTCTTTTACAAGATAATAGTGATTGCGGCGAAGATTGTGATGATTGCAGGTTTGTTCTGGCGTCATAATTGACTTAATTACTACAGATATTGGTAGTTTTTTGTTAAACTCTCTTGTATGACTGCTCAAGAAGTGCGACGTGCTTATCTAAAATTCTTTACGGAACGCAAACATGCTGAGATTCCACGTGCACTGCTCGTGCCACAAGGCGAATCGGGGGTGTTGTTCACCGGCTCTGGCATGCAACCGCTCATCCCATATTTGCTGGGAGAGGAACATCAACAGGGTGTACGACTTGTTGATAGTCAGACTTGTCTGCGTACGCAGGATATCGAAGAAATCGGTGACAACCGCCACACCACACTTTTCGAGATGCTCGGCAATTGGAGTTTGGGTGATTACTTCAAAGAGCAGCAACTACCTTGGTTTTTTGAATTTCTCGTCGATGTAGTTGGACTTGATCCCAAAAAGTTGTATGTAACAGCCTTTAGTGGCGACGACGATTTTGATTTGCCAAAGGATTCAGTGAGTGCTGAATTATGGCAAAAGATGTTTAAGGACAAAGGCATTGATGCCGAGATTGCCGATATTGGTAGTGAAGAAGATGGCTACAAACGTGGTATGAAACCTAGCGAAAGGGTGTTTTATTACAATGCCAGCAAAAACTGGTGGGCACCAGAAGGTGAGCCATCCAAGATGAGCGTTGGTCAGCCTGGTGGGCCAGATAGTGAAGTGTTCTTCATGATTTCTGGTGTTGAACATGACAAATCATACGGCGAAAACTGTCACCCGAATTGCGATTGTGGACGCTTCATTGAAATCGGTAATTCGGTATTTATGGAATATGTCCGTACAGAAAAGGGTTTTGACAAATTACCAAAACAAAACGTTGACTTCGGTGGTGGGCTAGAGCGCATCGCCCAAGCGTCGTTAGATGACCCAGATATGTTCAAGATTAGCTTGCTTTGGCCAATAGTTGAAAAGGTTGAGAAATTATCAGGCAAGAAATACGCTGATGCAACAGAAGAAATGCGCATTATCGCTGACCACCTGCGGGGTGCAATGTTCCTCGCGGTTGATGGAGTGAAGCCAAGCAACAAGGAACAAGGCTATGTCATGCGTAGGCTCATGCGTCGAGCAATTCTAAAAGCTTTTAATTTAGGTGTTGAGCAGAATTTTGTCCAAGAGATTGCACCAATTATTTCTGGACTTTACAAAGACGATTTCCCAGAAGTCATGAAACAAGAGTCTGAGACAATTGCAATTTTGGTGCGCGAAGAAAAAGCTTTCAAACAGACCATACGCAAGGGCATAAAACAGTTTCAGCGCCTGGCAGAAGATGGCGAAGTGACTGGCAAAGAGATATTTACTCTATATGACACATACGGTTTCCCATCAGAACTAAGCGTCGAAGAGTCGCAAAAGCAGAATCTGAAGTTATCTGATAATTGGGAAGAAGAATTCAATGAGCATATGCTTGAGCAGCGCAAACGAAGTCAAACGGCAGCCAAAGGAACCTTCAAAGGTGGGCTTGGTGGGCAGACAATCCAGCATAAGAAATACCACACTGCTACTCACCTTATGTACCAGGCCCTGCGTCAAGTGTTAGGTGACCATGTTGTGCAACATGGCTCTAATATTACCGAAGATCGCCTACGATTCGACTTTAGTCATCCCGAAAAAGTTACACTGGAACAAATAAAACAGGTAGAAGACATAGTTAACGAGCAAATTGCCAAAGACCTCAAAGTTACGTGGCACGAATACCCGACCAAAGTTGCTAGGGAAGAAAAGGGCGCACTCGGTCAATTCGGTGATCGCTACGGCGATACGGTAAAAGTCTATAACATGCAGGCCGATGGTGCAGACAAGCCATTTAGCTTCGAAATCTGCGGCGGTCCACATGTTGATCACACAATGCAATTAGCCGAAGATGGTAAGAAATTCAAAATCCAAAAAGAACAGTCATCGAGCTCCGGTATCCGACGTATCAAAGCCGTGTTACAGTAATGTTATGTTCGACATAGCTTTAAAAAGCCTGTTAGCGGCAGTAATTACTGCAATCATTCTAATCATTGCTCGCTTCTCTAGTCCAGCGCTCGCCGGTGCAATAGGTGGTATACCAATAGTTTACGCAGTTTCTTATGTTTTGTTAACCTTAGAAAATAAGGCTATAGCGAAAGACTTTCTCGTGGGGGGGTCTGGGGAGCTATTGCCGCCATTTTCTTTAGTATTTTTCTCATTTGGCTCAACTCAACATTTGTAAAAAGCCACTGGATCAATTTTGTCGTAGCCTATATCGCTTGCTTCTTTTTTGCGCTAGTACTTGTTCAGTTGACATCTAAATAGTAGCTAGTATCTAGTGATATACTGATTGCGTATGAAGAAAGTGGCTATTTTTGCGAGCGGTGATGGGACTAATGCTGAGGCTACGATTGTTGGACTTAATAATTCTGACGTCGCACGAGTAATGGTTGTGCTGACCAACAACCCAAAAGCTGGTGTTATTGAACGAGCTGAAAAGGCAGGAGTCGCGGTTGAAGTGATTGATCATATCTGGGACAAGTCTGATGACTTAACGAAGCTACTTGAGCAATACGATGTCGATATTATATTGATGCTTGGATATTTAAAGCTTATGCCGAGAGAAGTAATCGAGGCGTATGAGGGCCATATATTGAACCAACACCCCGCACTTTTGCCCAAATATGGTGGCAGAGGCATGTATGGACATTTCGTTCATGAGGCAGTCACGAAAAATCGAGACAACCAAAGTGGTTTTACTTTACATAGGTCATCACCCGTTTTCGATGAGGGTGAGATTTTACATCAGGAAGTAATTAACTTACCAGCAAACTGCTCAGCATCAGAATGTGAAAGATTAGTGCGAGCCCTAGAACACGAGAAAGTAGTTCCAGCTATCCGTGAACTGATCGAATCTGAAAAAATCTAGATGCCCAGGATAGCAAAAGTCCCAGTTTTTAAACAATTCTCAGAGGCGAGTAATTGTTGGGAGCGCGACGCACTTCCGATGTCGATTTCAGAGATATTTGGAAATGAGCAAGCTCCGTTGATGATTGAACTCGGCGCTGGTAGCTGCTATTTCTCTAGAGGCTTTGCGCAAGCTCATCCCGATTGGAATGTGATCGCAACGGATTTGAAACGCGATCGACTGTGGAAAGGCGCCAAACGCGCAGCCAAGGATAAGCTAGAAAATATCGCCTTCATCAACATTGATGTGGCAAAACTGGCTCAGCTCGTAACGAATCAGTCGGTAGATCAGTTATGGCTGACCTTTCCCGATCCATACCCCAAAGCTCGTCAAGCCAAACATCGAATGAATCAACCGGATTTTCTAAAAACGTATAAGAAGTTATTAAAGCCAAAAGGTACTTTTCATCTGAAGACTGACGATAGGAACTTTTTCACCGAAACAATCGAGAAGCTAGAAAAGCAGAAATGGATGCTTGAAATCATCGAACCAGATTTGCATCAGTCATCTCTTGATGGAGATGAGCTCATCAGAACTCGCTACGAACAAGAATTCATGCAAGCAGGAATCCCGATTAATTATTTGTGTGCCACAAAATAATCCTTTCTTTTCCAAAGA
>CAZFKV010000076.1:0-3672 GCA_964519575.1 uncultured Candidatus Saccharibacteria bacterium
GTTAAGATAATTAGCAATGAGGATGTTGAAGGAGCTCGAGAGAGCTTAGTCGAACAGGGTAAGCTGAACGCTCTAGATAAACTAAAGGCTCAGTTTGATAATGAAGGCTTAATAATTATTGAAGAGAGTTTGTCGACTAAGCGTGGTGAAATAACCGTCACGCCAGCAATCGGAACCGAAGCAACCAAAGGAACGGTTAAGGAAACAGTAACTTACACTTTGCTTGCCGTCGAAAAAACAGATTATAGAACTTACCTTGAAGAGAAACTGGCCAGCGATCTGAAGAAAGACCAGAAAATTGTCGATTATGACGAAAAGGATGCTCGATTTGAATTAAAAGGAACTTCATATGTGTTAAGCGCACGACCAAAAGCAGGTCCAGATATCGATCTTGACGAACTAGCGAACGAACTTGCAGGTAAAAAGTTCTCGGATGCTGTAATAATCGCCGAAGACAAGCAAGATGTTAGTGAGGCTAAGGTACGACTTTCTCCATTCTGGGTATTCTCTGTTCCACGAAATCCCGAAAAAATCACCATAACAATTGAGTCCCCAAACAATTAATGTCTCAACTCAATAAATATGAATAAAAATCGGATGCAATACGATTGTTACCTAAGCAGTTCTTTAACAATGAAGAGAAACATTCAATGAGCCAATCAGTTATCGCAATTGACTATGGTAATAAACGAGTTGGAATTGCTCGAGCTAGTGTCGTTGCACGTTTGCCAGAGACATTAGTTACTTTGGAAAATAATAGTAATTTAATGAGTTCTATCCAAAATATAATTGACAAGGAAGATGTATCGGTCGTCGTTGTCGGATTACCACGAAGCTTAGAAGGTAGTGATACAGAACAAACAAAGAAAACTCGTAACTTTATTGAGCAACTGCGCGAGCTTGCAGTCGAAGTGGTTGAGCAAGACGAAGCTGTCACAAGTGAACATGCCATTAGCGAATTACAGCAGTCGAAAAATAAATTTGTTAAATCAGATGTTGATCAGTTAGCAGCGCTGTATATTCTAGAAGATTATTTTAGTGATTTAGGAGTTAATAACAGATGACTAACGACATTAATACAACCCAACAACCACCATTATCACCGCACAAAGTGGTGCCGGATTTTGATTTAGAGCAAATGCCAGTGCAAAGTCCTGCTCCGATGTCGCCCGAAAGACCAAATAGATTCAAGGTTTTAGGATTAATACTATTTGTATTTTTAATAGCGGTAGTATGTGCGATTATCGGTGCTTTTGTGTGGTATCAGTCTCAACTACAGCCGATCAGTAAACGCGATAAAGCAGTGCGCATAACAATTGCTTCAGGCACCGGTGGTACCGCAATTGCTGATGAGCTTGAGGAGAAATCATTGATAAGGAGTTCATTAGCTTTCCAGTTGTATTTGCGTCAAAGTGGCGACGGAGACAAAATCCATGCAGGAACCTACCTTATCAGTCCTAGTCTATCGGTAGCAGAGATAACGGATGTTTTAGTTGAAGGAAAAGTTGCCCAACAGAAAATTACTATCCCTCCAGGCCTGCGTCTCGATCAGTTAATTGCAAAACTTGAAGATGAAGGCTATCCAAAGCCTGCTACAGAGGCCGCTCTGGCAAAAGAGTCACGTACACTGCTCAAGGGGATAAAACCTGCTGACGCTACCCTAGAGGGGTATATTCACCCAGAAACCTACCTATTACCTCTTGATGCATCTGTTGATCAAGTCATTGTTCAAGCCACCAAACAGTTTGAAATGGAATTAACAGATAAGGTTAAAAAAGGCATTGCTAAACAAGGCCTTACCACTCATCAAGCAGTAATCTTGGCGTCAATAATTCAGAAAGAATCAAGTTCACCAGTTACGCAGGCCAAGATTGCACAGGTATTCTTGAAGCGATTGAATGAGGGGATGATGCTTGGATCAGATGTCACTTTTCTTTATGCTGCAGCCATTAGGGGAGTTAGACCAACCACAACTATTGATAGCCCCTACAACACTCGTATATATACTGGCCTGCCTCCTGGACCAATTGCTAATTTCAACTCGTCAGCCTTAGAAGCGGTAGCAAACCCCACAGAGGGAGACTTCCTGTTCTTCGTGGCAGGCGATAATGGCAAAGTATATTTTTCTAAGACCAACAAAGAACATCAGGAATATGTCGACAAGTACTGTATTGAGCTCTGCAAACTCTAAAATTGCAAAAAAGTAGCAAAAATGTCATAAATATACTCAGAGGTCGACCTCTGTTAGAGATTTTTATTAACAGATGAGTAACAGGGGTCATTTACTCTTGACATCGAATATCAGTTTGATAGAATATTCACATTGCCGAAGGACTGGGTGGTCCCCCGTGAAAAACAAACACGGATAAATGACTGGTCATTCGGTGGTCGTCCATAAATGGTCGGACGAGAGACATCTTGGAAAGTTAAGTAGTATTAATATTAAATAACATACAAGGTCGATTGTCTCTCCATCGCGCAACTGCGAGGACCGAGTAGTGGATGTTAGATAGTCTGGTAACAGACAATCACGGAGTACGACATCAGTACAAAAGTTTTAATGCGATCTATGAGTTCAATTGCACGTTATGCAAGCACCTCATATTCAGTAATTTCACCAGCAAATAGTAATACGTCATCTGTAAAACCTTCAAACACCAGCCTAGACTACATTAGTAGTTGGATTAGAGTGAATTTGCATTTGTTTATTCAGATAGTCTTATTTGTGCTGATTGTGTCCATGTTATCCGTTCATATCTCGAGTCAGAGAAATATCGAAAATATATCTGCTTATGAATCTAAACCGGCAGGTGTCGAGGCTAAAACCTTCGACGAGTTATCTTCCAGTGAGGTTGCTGCAGTTGTTGGTTTAACTACTCAGACAATTGTGTCTGACGAAGTTGTATCTATGGCTGAAGAAGTGGATGCCGGTGAAGCGGTTACTGCTACAAGTGACGATTTCCTTAGTAAGCCTGCAGTTGCTGTGACCAATGATGCAAGTTCAAAAGGCATCACAACTTATACTGTTGCAGAGCAGGATACAATAGCCTCTATTGCATCAAAATTTGCAGTCAGTGAAGACACGGTGCTTTGGGCAAATAATATCAACGCAAGCGGTGTTAAACCGGGAGTAAACTTGAGCATCCCCCCAGTTAGTGGAGTTGTTTATACCGTAAACGCTGGAGATACTCCAGAATCGATCGCTTCAAAGTTTAACGCTGATGCTAGTAGTGTGGTGGCATTTAACGATGCTGAAATCAATGGTTTACAGAGTGGCCAAAAGATAGTTATACCAGGTGGAGTAATCAGTGCTCCTGCTGCTGCGCCTGCCCCAACACCTCGGAGTAGAGTATTTGCTGCTGCTGCTCAAGTTAACGCTAATGTTCCTGCAACTGGTAATGCTAATAATGGCTATGCCTACGGCTACTGTACGTGGGGCGTGGCTAATCTAGTTGGTGTACCACGGATGTGGGGAAATGCCAATCGATGGGATGATTCAGCTCGTGCAAGTGGGTTCAGGGTAGATAAGGTTCCTAGTGTTGGTGCTATTGCTCAAACAGATGCTGGTTGGGGTGGACATGTCGGTCTCGTTATCGGGGTAGAAGGCGATAAGATCATCATGAAAGACATGAACGGTCCTGCTGGATTCGGACGATACGGTGTCGGTACATA
>CAZFKV010000077.1:0-3575 GCA_964519575.1 uncultured Candidatus Saccharibacteria bacterium
TTAAACTATTTTCTAGTCCTCAGAATGAATCTGATAAATTACAAGACTAGAAAGCAAGAGCAATATGCTGTTACGATTAACGTATTGTGGGGAAGAAAAAACCTAGAACAGCAAATCCATATAAAATCGCGGTTGCTATTATAGCAATTATTATATTTTCAATTATTCTCATGTGGGTAGGTATATTTCTCGGATTTGTAGTAGCATCATTGTTTTGCAATAAAGATATTTTACTAGGGTGCGGTAGTTCTATAGAGAGTATGCTTGGAGGGATAGCTTTCTACAGCATGCCCATCTTTACTACTCTCGTTTCTGCAAAGCTAAGCCATATATTAGAAAATATGCTTGAGCTAAAAGATAGTCGCCACATTCTCGTATTAATTTCAGTAGCAACTTCAATCGTTACATATATTTTTTTTATCAAGGTTTAGCAAGGTATGAGACGCTTTCTCGTACCTGTTTTGTCGGTTACTTTTTTAGTTATTATCCTACAGTTAAGCTCTTATGCACAAAATGCTGAGTGCTCTGATGTACTTTTTCTCTATTCTCGTGCATCAGGGCAGGACCCATCATCAGATGACAGGATATTCAATAAACAATCAGAAGGAAGCACCTATTACGAGACATTGAGGAGTAGTCTTGATGAACAGATAACGATTAGGAAAGAGTCTCTGAATTATCCAGCTTTTGGTGCGCAACCGAATATATTTCTAGCTGAGTTTAATACGGGCAAATATTGGGAGAGTAAAAATATTGGCATGGACATGCTGAGTAATCGCGTTGCATACGAAACTACTCGGTGCCCATACCAGCAGATTGTCCTCGCGGGCTTTTCACAAGGAGCACACGTGACTGGTGATTCGCTCGATCATATAACCAATGGTCAGTCCTCTAATGTCACTTTTGTCAGTATGTTTGGCGATCCGCGTTTCAACCCGGACTCATGGGCGGCAAAGGGTACTTTTCAAACCAAGCTAGTCGGTCGTTCTGGTGGCTTGCTGGAACAGAGAAGCGAATTCCCTGAAACATACAGGGGGAAACTGGAAAGTTGGTGTTTGCATGATGACGGCTTTTGTGAAAATAAAATTCTTAGGACTCAAAATAAAGGAGGGATGACCACCAATCATGACAATTATGAAACAGATGGGATTGTAAAATCATCGGCCACCAGAGCATCGGCAAAGATATTAGAAAAATATAATGAGCTAAAGGGCGTAAGTTTAGAACTGCGTAGATTGCCAACTTCTGGGACTAAATACGACATTGTGTTTGTCTTTGATCAAGCGCAGACGATGGCACAAGCGGCTTTGGCAATTAAAAGCAAGATGGATAACTTTTTGAGTAATGTATTGGTTACCGGTTACGATACGAGACTAGGAGTTGTGCGCTTGGACGAGATTCGTCAGGGTGTTGGGGGAGTATATAAGCCAATCGTAGAAACGGTAGCGCCGATAGGTGGCGTGGATGCATTTCGTACAAGCTGGACCTTCGGAGTTACCGGTGGAACAAAATTTCCTGACGCTGACAAAACATCCCCAATACTTAGCGGAATTATGCACGTAGCCGAGACGGCTCAGTGGCGAGGAAACTCTCAGAAACATATAATAGTCCTCACTGATCAGCCCATGAAGACGACCGAATTCTTTTCGGGTAAATCGACCGATGAAGTAGCGACTTATGTTGGGTCAAAAGACATTTCTGTTCATGTGGTAGCAACTCAGTGGGATAATCGCACCGCCCCAACAAGTTCCGAACTAGAATCGGCATACAAAGCGCCAGTGACAGATAAAATGAGTGGTCATTATACAATAGGGCATCAATTCTTGGCTGATAAGAATATCAATGATGCCTTGCTGGCTATTAATGATATACCATCAATCGATTCAACTGGTTTGATAGAAAGCTGGCCAGGTAAACCAATCACACTAAGTATCAACGCCTCGTCACCAGCTGGCCGAGATATTGTCAATTATGATTGGGATCTAGACCACGATGGTCAATACGAACGTAGCACGACCACACCTAGTATCAAATACACATATGATCAGCAGTATGCCGGCATAGTTAAGGTTCGGGTAACAGACGCGATCGGATTGCAAAATACCTCGAGTATTCCCGTAAACATTACAGAAAATAACAGATCAATATATAGACCACGCCTTCCTATCGATGTCATTATCGATATTGATAGAAAAGGACCAAAGCTGAGGTGGGTATTACCGGAGAAAACCGATGACAAGGAACTTGCGTGGTTTGATAATCTAAGCCGATCGATTAAAGAATTGTTTAATCCTGGAGTGTATGCGGAGACTGAAGACCCGCATGAGATAAAGGTTGTTACTTTTCATGATAAAAACGGTGGCTTACTAGGATTACTTGAGACTTCTGGCGAGTCAGTGGAGTTACCAGAAGGCTTCACCCAGCAATATGACGTATTTGGGGTTAGTTTTCATACAGACGTGGGCAGCAGTGAAATTACAAATGTTCAAGTTCCCGAAGAGCCAGCTATCCCGGACCCGATAGCTGAGCCAGATCCAGCAACTAAAGATCCGTTGCCGATTCAGACACCAAACAACCCAGAAAACTTAGAATCACCAGTTGATCAAAACGCGCAAAAGAGTGATGTTGAAGCTCAACAGCAAATCACCAAATCCGATACTCAAGACTTAGCTATCGGCAAGTCGTCAAATCCAACATCAGAATCTAGGGAAGCAGAAATTTCACAACAAGTTGATTCTGCCGATTCATCCAGAGACCCTCAATCTTCCAAGTACACAAAGGGCAAGGTGCTTGCCAAAGAGGACAGAGGCCTCCTACTTCCGTGGCTATACATCATTTCACTGAGCCTTCCAATTACTGCCATAATCATATACAAATTAAAAACTTCCAATTAATGCTCAATAAAGGGTTCGATACTTTTATTGTCCCCATAATCTGTAAAGGGTCGAACCCTTCATTGTTTTCTTAAAGACTTGACAAAGATAGAAAAATGGAGTATAATTAATATATTATGAGTGATGCTTTTGAAGGTGGCTCAAGAGACGAATCTGTTGGAGAAGGTATTAATGTTCCAACAGATATGCTTGAACAATTAGCAACTGTAAGAGACCTTGTTGCGGAGCAAGTCCCTGAGGCTAGTGAATGGGACATCGGTAATCCTGATGTGGCATTCTGGCTATCGTTAGCCGCAATGCGTTTTCGAGGCGAAACTGAAATAAGTAAGATTGTTGGTGAGGACGGCAGAGTTGAACTAGTTGTATTCGAACCCGTCGTCGATGAAACTGGGAGTCCGGACTTGCTAGTTACAGTAGTTTCCGACGGAGAACAATTAAGTGACGGACTGGCTGGAGTGCTAGCACAGGCGGTCGCTCATGAAACTAATTTTGATGGTGAACTAGACGAACTTACCGCAGGCGAACAATAGCCAATAGAACTCAATTAATTACGTTATCGTCTTCGTCTAGTAGGTAGATTGTGAGCCAATAAAGTTTTCAACCCTTTATTGCGAAAGCTTTAGCTATTTTGATACAGAGCAGATAGAAGTATTAGTTTTTGAGTACGGGCTTGTGTAACTT
>CAZFKV010000078.1:0-3520 GCA_964519575.1 uncultured Candidatus Saccharibacteria bacterium
TATCAAGCAGGAGTGACGCCCAGGAGTTTACTCAACTTTGCGGTCAAAGTTGAAAGGATTTGTTTCTTTGCAAAAGAAAGGATTGGCTAAGTTGCAAGCAAAATTAGATACTTCATACTACATGGTATGCGTATCAATCAGTTTCTGGCCCATTTTGCTGGACTTTCCAGACGAAAAGCCGACCAAGCAATCGATAGCGGACGAGTTAAAGTCAATAATCAACCGGCTGTAATCGGTCAAAATGTCAGCAAAGACGACAAAATTACAATTGACGACAAGCCGATCAAGAGCAGTGCGTATACTTATGTCATGTTTCATAAACCAATCGGCTATGTGACAAGTCGCCAAAAACAAGGCAAAGACCCGATAATTTACGATCTTTTACCAGAAAAATATAAAACACTTAAGCCAGTTGGCCGACTCGATAAAGACACGTCTGGATTGCTCCTGCTTACAAATGATGGCGTTTTTTCAGAAATGCTGGCACATCCGCGTAGTGAAAAGACAAAGGTGTACCAAGCCCAGCTAGATACAATATTGGACGAATCTACACTAGCTCAAATCCAGGGAAAAGGCATCGAACTCGATGATGGGGTTTCACGAATGACTTTGGACTTATTGAGTGAAACAGAACTCCTCTATGAGGTTCGCATTACAGAGGGCAGGAACCGACAAATCAGACGAACTTTCGGAAAAGCGGGTTATGCCGTCAAGACACTTCACCGAACTCAATTTGGACCATACAATCTAGGTGATTTATCCAAAGCGAAATATCGAGAGCTGGATTCACCTCAAGTGATACAGTAAGCTTAACAGATGAGTAAAAAACTTCCGGTCGTTGCTATCGTTGGCCGAGCTAACGTTGGCAAGAGTAGCATCTTTAATCGCATGGTTGGTACGCGTGATGCAATTGTCGCTGATGAAGCTGGAACAACTAGAGATAATGTGTCAAGAATCGTCGAGAACCAAGGCTCGGCTTTTTGGCTGGTTGATACCGCTGGATTAAAGTCAGCCGAGGATGAATTCGAGGCTAGTATCCAGGACCAGATCATTGAAGCAACCGAAGCTGCGGATGTAATCCTGGTGACCGTTGAAGCCCACACTACGCTGACTGAAGAAGACAGACGGGTGGCTAAGCTAGCTCTCAAGAGTAAGAAACCAACCATTCTGGTCATGAACAAGGCCGACAAAGCCAAGAAACTTGACCTAACCCATTGGGAAAAAACCGGCATCAAAACAAGGGTAGCTACCTCAGCTATCCATATCGAGGGATTTACCGAACTTTTTAACCAAATCATTGCCATTATTCCTAAAGCTAAGACCGATACTATAGAAAACGAGCTGGTCGTGGCGCTTGTAGGCCGGCCGAATGTTGGTAAAAGCTATCTATTCAACACGCTGGCCCAAAAACAACAGGCTATTGTGGCACCAGTTGCTGGTACTACACGAGATATTAACCGGGTTACAGTACGTGAACACAATAGAGATTTCACATTGCTTGATACGGCTGGGATTCGACGTAGTGGCAAAATCGGTACCGGTGTCGAGCACTTCAGCGTGCTGCGAACTTTACAAGCTATTGAAGAAGCAGATGTCTGCTGTCTTTTAATGGACGGAAATGAGCTAAACACTGCCTTGGACCAGAAAATCGCTGGTATGGTCCGAGAAGCAGGCAAGGGGCTCATTATCGTGGTCAGTAAGTGGGATATCGTCGACAAGGATGCGTATACGCGTGATGGGCT
This sequence comes from uncultured Candidatus Saccharibacteria bacterium, assembly GCA_964519575.1. Taxonomy (GTDB): domain Bacteria; phylum Patescibacteriota; class Saccharimonadia; order Saccharimonadales; family JAGPDM01; genus CAZFKV01. Next base: position 1,743 of record CAZFKV010000078.1, read on the forward strand.
GGCTAAGACTATCGCATACCATTTCCAGCACGTCTGGTGGGCACCGCTTATATTTACTAGTAGCGAGACAGGGCAGAATGTCACAAAGCTGTATGAATTGGCGCGAGATATCGCAGAACATCAGAACCTCGAGATCAGCACTAGCGAACTCAATCGTTGGCTTGGCGCTTGTGTTATCAAACATCCACCAGCCGGACTGAAAAACAAACATCCGAAGCTACGCTATGCAACACAAGTAGACACTAAGCCACCGACGGTATCGGTATTTGGAGATTACACCGAATACCTTCACTGGTCGTATAAGCGGTATCTGGAGAAGGAGTTTAGACAGACTTGGGAAGTCGGTGGAACCCCTGTACGGCTCAAATTCACTAATAGTGAGAAGAAAAAGAAATGAAATGCATTGTAGGACTTGGCAACGTCGGCCAAGAATACGAGAAAACACGTCATAACGTCGGATTTATGGCAGTAGACGCCTTTGCTACTCAAGAAGACCTCAACTGGGCCACAAAGAGCAAACTACATGCTGACATCGCACAAGGCGATGGCTTACTCCTCGTTAAACCAACTACACTCATGAATCGCAGCGGCAACGCTGTCCAGGCCATCAAACAATTTTATAAAATTGAGAACAATGACATTCTAGTTATTTGTGATGATATTGATCGTAATTTTGGTGAGCTACGCATCCGCCAGGGCGGGGGAGACGGCGGTCACAATGGGCTGAAGGATCTAATTGCCCACATTGGTGAAGATTTCTGGCGCCTTCGTATCGGTGTTACTAACGAGCATAGAGACCTCAACGACACCGCCGATTTTGTACTTAGTCGATTCAGCGCTAGCGAACTTGATAGTTTACACGCTGATGGGATACCAGAGATAACCAAAAAGATATCGTTATTTATTGATGGCTCCATCGAGCCACATTCTTGGACCTTTATTAGCCTATAAAAGCAAAAAGAGCTCAAGAAGGGGTGGGCACTTCTTGAGCTCATTCCACCCTTCAACCCACCCGGCGAAGCGTACAGAGTCTACCACAACACGTGTAGCCTGTTGGGGGAAACAATCCTTGCGGACTCGCCTTAAATAGTAGAGTTAAAGGGATTAGTTTACCTGCAGGTTTAAGCAGGGCTTAAACGGTGACAATCAAGCGGAGGGTAAGTTACTTGAAAGTCGCGTGGATATCATAGGTCCACATTGCTGCAGGCAATCTAATATGATGGGGGTTTGAAAAAAGTACTAGTGAAGTAAAAACTCCACTCACGAAAAGAGATTAGCATATTTTACAATTTGTGTCAACTATGTGTCGGATATCATTTCTAACATTGATTGTCAGTGTTAGCATAATAACTATGCAGATACAGAAACTTATCAATGACCAGATACCTGAACAACTGCAGATAATTCATTCAGCACCGAAACAATTGTTTTTACTCGGCGAACCGATTAAACCAGATGAAAAATGTATTACAATCGTCGGAGCCAGAAAGTCCACTAACTACGGTAGGGAAGTAACCGAGATGCTGGCAAGCGATCTAACGCGGGCAGGAGCTGTAATCGTCAGCGGACTAGCACTCGGAATCGACAGTATCGCCCACAAGGCTTGTCTTGATGCAGGTGGACGAACCATTGCTGTAATGCCATGCGGACTAGATGAAATCTATCCGGCGACCCATCGCAATCTCGCCAAGGAAATCTTGGCCAGAGGTGGAACATTGCTTAGTGAATACGATGTCTGTACTCCCGCTCTCAAACAACATTTTATCGCTCGCAACCGT
>CAZFKV010000079.1:0-3460 GCA_964519575.1 uncultured Candidatus Saccharibacteria bacterium
CATTAATAGATTGGGAAGATGTCGAGGACGTTTCTGGAGTTTCATACAGATTTGAATCATCAGTCTCTTCTAGCAAGAATCCTGACGGATCATTCTCTATCCCTTATCCTAATTCACAAGTAACTACTGCGATATCTGAACTAAATACCACTGCTGAGCCGGAAGGATTGTTCTATTGGCACGTCAAGGCGGTTGATGGCGCTAATAACAGCAGTGGCTGGAGTCAAGCCTGGACGTTAACGGTAGACAATACGGCACCGATTGTGAGCGTTGATTCAAAATCTACCAATGATAGGACCCCTTCGCTAAGTGGAACTGTTGATGATCCTAGTGCTGACATTTTCGTTGGAATAAATGGATCATCATACCAAGCGGTAAACAATGGCACTAGCTGGAGTCTTGATTACCCAGTTGACCTTGGTGATGGCATCTATAATGTAGAAGTTTCGGGAACCGATTTAGCAGGCAATACTGGAAAGGATGCAACGACAAACGAGTTGTACATTGACGGAACGGCACCGAATATTACTATCAATAGTATTACTAGTTTTGATCATAGCCCGACTCTCAGAGGAACCATTAACGACAACAAAGCTAATGTTGAAATTGAAGTCAGAGGACAAAAATACATCGCAACTAACCATGGTGATGGAACATGGAGTTTGAGTGGAATTAGATTCACCGCTAATGGAGTTCATGGAACATACGATGTAAAAGCGACAGCTATCGATGATTTGGGAAATGTCGGAATTGATTCTACCAGCAATGAATTAACTATTACTGGTCTTGTTCAGGGTGCAGCAAACTTAGGATCAGCATTTTATGGCAGTATCACCAAAGGATTTGATCGTTCTTCCGAAAATGATGCCGACAACAAGCAGACAAACGAGAAAGAAAATGACAAGACCGAGAAAGTGGCCAGCAAAGATGATAATGATAATTTTGACTGGCGCTGGTTAATTCTAACCGGTGCAATTATTGCATTCCTCTGGTTCTTGCTCAAAGGGCGCGAAGAGGAAGCCTAGAGTAGTTCTATGGAAAAGGATGTCGTATCTACTTGGGCAAAAGGATTTATCAGCAACGATAAGAGAGTAAAAGATCATGTAGATTCACGACGCCAATTGCATCCGGCTGATACATATGCAAAACAGGGTAACTATTACATTGATATATCTGATGGGTTCTCAGTGCAAATTTATGCAGAGAAAAAGGAAAACCCGAAAGCAGAACTAAGTCTTCTCGAATTCATAGGAGGTGTAATGGTTGCACTTTCAACTGAGAAAGATGCTCCGATAACTAACGACGACATTACAATGGTCGCTCTCGAAGTAACGCATGAGTTAGGGTTTGAACTGGCTAACAAAATAAATGAAAGAAATATGCCGAGTGACTGGTCCGAAGGAGTAGCATAAGTTCTTTCAGCGAAGTGCGACTGCTTCTGTTGAGTAAATCATACTGAGCTCATCGAGAAGCTGATCGGTCGCCTCGACCCTATCAGGGAGCTTGATAGCTTGGCGTAAATCACGATCGATTACAACAATAACTTCTGTTTTGCCCGGAGATTTATTTATTGCCTGTTTCAGCTTTAGAAGCTTGTCGTGATCATCAGGATCGGTCAGATGCACAAACAGACGTGGCTGCTTCTTGCTGACCGGTTCTGGTAGGGAATCCGTATCATCATCTTCAGATTCTTTCTTTGTCTTCGTCTTGGGCAGAGCTCGTTTTTTGCCAGTGTTTTCGTAGGCATCGACATCATCCCCAGATAATAATCCTGCTTCATCGACAATTATCTTAATTTCCTCAGTCGATCGTCCGTCTCGGTCTTTGGTATTGATTTTGCCATTAACTGTAACCACAGTGTCTTGTTTCCATAACTCGGGGTTTTCGTTGTATGTATTTGGGAAAACCACCAACTCTAGTTCGCCTGTCATATCGGCCAGCCCAACGAAGGCCATTTTGGCACCTTTGCGAGTAGTTACTTCACGGACTGTTGTTATCAGACCGCCGAGTACAGCTTTTCGATTGTCCATTTCTGACGTCAATTCAACAATTGACATTGTTTGTTCGTATAGATAAGCCTCATATTTTTCTAACGGGTGACTGCTCAGATAAATTCCTAGTAATTCGCGCTCCCATTGCAGTTTTTCTCTCTCATCCAATTCGGCCTCGGGAATCTTATCAATCTCAAGCTGTGGTCTAATACTTGATTCTTGCGAGTTTCCAAACAAATCAGTTTGCCCAGATTCTGCTTCTTTCTGAATCTTACTGGAATAAGCTAGGATTGTATCTAGATTAAACAACAACTCCTGCCTGTTGGGATAAAGTGAGTCGAAAGCACCAGATTTAATCAGGCTATCCCAGGCTTTTCGGTTTACTACTCGCGAATCGACGCGTTCGGCAAACTCGCTAACCGACTTGAATAAACCTTCTTCTCGCTTTTTTAAAATCTCTTCAACGGTAGATTTGCCAAGATTTTTAATGGCCGCCATCCCATAGCGAATCTTATCGCTTTTCCCGTTTTTGGTGGCAGGTGGTACAACCGCAAACTCTACGAAACTTTCGTTAACATCTGGTGGGAGAACCTCTAAGCCTACATGTCTTGCTTCGGTAATCTCAATAGTTAGCCTGTCGGTATTATCATAATCACTTGTCATTAATGCCGCCATAAACTCAGCCGGATAATGGGCTTTTAGATAGGCAGTCCAGTATGAAATCATTGCATAGCAAGCTGCATGCGCCTTGGGAAAAGCATAGTCAGCAAATCCTTCAAGATCTTTCCAGAATTTCTCAACGGTAGCAGTGGCCATGTCGGAGTGCTTTTGAGCTCCTTCGATAAAGCTCTTTTTCATCTTAGCCATAACACCGCGCTTCTTTTTGCCTACCGCACCACGAAGCGTATCGGCTTCACCACCACTAAAACCTGCAATGTCTTGCGCCAGTTTCATCACCTGCTCCTGATATACCAGAACACCGTAAGTACTTTCCAGAGCTGGAATCATGCTTTTATGATCATAACTGACCTTCTCTTTACCGTTTTTTCGGTCGATGAAGCGTTGGGTAAAACCAGCAGTCAGCGGGCCCGGTCTATACAAAGCACCCATCGCAATTATGTCATCAAAAACAGTTGGTTTTAATTCACGTAAATACCGTTTCATTCCACCTGACTCGAACTGAAAAACACCTGTTGTGTCTCCTTTACTGAGTAGCTCATAAGTAGCGAAATCATCGAGCGGAATTGTGGCAATGTCGATTTCCTCATTGTAAACACGCTTGATAATACGTAGAGCATTATTGACTACACTAAGGTTTGATAAGCCGAGAAAGTCAATCTTCAGTAATCCCAACTGTTCAATCGGTCCCATTGCATATTGAGTTGTAACTACACCTTTTTGTGCCATTTCTAATGGGGTGAATTTCACAATTTCATCTGGAGCAATAACTACGCCCGCTGCATGCACTC
>CAZFKV010000080.1:0-3137 GCA_964519575.1 uncultured Candidatus Saccharibacteria bacterium
TGAGATTTTTATCCGTCTTAATAAAGCCAGTTTCATCAAGCTCTTCTGCTGTATTTTCATGAAATCATGTGTTCGGCAGGAGTCCAACAAAGACAAATACGCCATCGGTTGCAAATGTGACTTTTTCACCATCTTTTGTACCAATAACACTTGTCACTTTATTTTACTTGCCAACAATCTCATCTGTGGTGGTGCCGATGTGAACAGATTCTTTACCTTCGTCCACTGCTTTTTGTAAGTCTTTTTGTAAAACTTCACTTGCCTTTACTGTTGAACGAACTAGCAAATCAATATGTGAAGCAAAGCGAGTTAAAAAGAGCGCTTCTTGAATGGCGGAATTGCCACCGCCAACCACTACGAGTTTTTTGTCACGATAAAATGCACCGTCACAGGTTGCACAGTAGTGCACCCCACGACCATAAAATTCTTCTTCACCAGGTACGCCAATTTTTTTATAATCAGAACCAGTAGCAATGAGGACGGCCTTGGCATAATAAAGTTCATCAGCAGTCTTTACTTCAACGCCACCATCCACTGCATTAATTGCCGAAACTTCACCGTAGCGGATATCAGCACCGAACCTTTCAGCTTGTTTTTCTAGCTTTTCCGCTAAATCCAAGCCCGTAACACCTTCTGGAAAGCCTGGATAATTGTCTACTTGATCTGTTATTGCTGCCAAACCACCAATAACACCTTTTTCTAATAAAATGGTGTTGATATCCTCACGGGTAGTATAAACTGCTGCCGACAAAGCTGATGGACCCGCGCCTATCATAATTACATCTGTGTTAATCTTTTCACTCATATTTTATATCTAAAACCTTAGTACTAAATCAGTGCCGGCATTAGCTGGCCTGGATTATATCCAGTAATCACACTTTGTGTTCCTGTTGTATCGTCTTCAACTACTGTAACAGGAACGCGTTGCTGGCCACTTAGCGTAACGACTTCTTGATGCCTATCTGGTGACTCATCAATGTTAACTTCATCGTAATTATGGCCCTTCATAGATAAGATCTTTTTTACCATCTTGCACTGTCCGCATGTGTTAGATGTATAAATTGTAACTTTTTTAGCCATGATATCACTCCTTATTCTATTTTATTTCTTATGTTTAGATGTTTTATATCTAATGGTTAGTATACTGCTTATGGTGTAGCATGGTCAATACACTACGCTATATATGTTGTCTATTTTACTTACAATTATCTAACTTCCACTAGTTCAACTATAAATGCTAGTGGTCCAAATGGTCGGCCATCACCCTTATCTTCCGCGCCATATGCTTGCTCAGCTGGTATCATCAACTTAACTACAGAACCCTGCTTTACACCGGTAAGACCTTGTGTCCAGCCCTGAATTACACCGCTTAATGGGAATTCGATCGGTGTGGCGACGCCGCCTTTTTGACTACTATCAAAAATCTTTCCATCATAAGTCCATCCAAAGTAGTTTGCTTTCACTGTTGATGTAGCCGATGCCACGGCACCCTCTCCTTGCTTCAAGGTTTCTACTTTTAGTTCGGTAACAGCCGCCTTATCAAATGGCTCTGCTGTAAATCCGGTTAATGGTTCTTTTGGCATACTAGCCTCCTGTTGTTGTTTTATTTGTTCTTGAATCTGCTTTTGAATATCTGTTTGTGTGGTACTGCTATCTTTGTTCTGTGCAAAAATAACAAAAACATATGCTACAGAAGAAAATACAATGCCCAGCGCCCCAATCAATAACGCTACACGCTTTGCGTGTTCTTTAAATTTTTTCATAAAATCCTTACCCTCCACTTTTCACTGTCTGATTTAAAATCAGTCTGATACAGAATATACGCCTCAAGTTTACTCATAACAAGTCTTGACATTTATATTTTTCCTACATTATTCTCATGCTTGCATTGCGTTGAAAACATGGTTAATATTGTGAAATTATGTTAAATAACGAACAAGCCTCTGTGTCCGATGTATTGAAGCGCAAATTATCATCGTTAGTTTCAGAAAAATATGATTCACCTGTCGCCAAATTAGATATAGCGCCACATCCCCTGCTGGAAACTCAACTACTACTAGGTGGAGTCAGGCTAATTCTAGGGGAAAATCAGTATCATATTAACATTTTTCATCAAGAAGATAGCGACACTAACGTAAGGTGCATAAAACCACGCCTTGTGGTTGCTCGCTCTCACATAGAACTACTAGAGGGAGATCAATTACGAATAACTACATCCGTCCAGAGCCCAAGAAAATATACAAAGCTTCAAGAAAGTATTGCATATGCCCGATCAGCCTATCTACCAGAAGACATAATAAAGCCTATTGAAACAAATAGGGGACAATATAGCGTCACTACAAAAACTGACCTAACTCCAGAATTTATCGACTTTATTGATGCCACCTCCTCGTTTTAACAATTCATAAAGGTCTGTTATTCTGAAATTTCATACTTTCTTAGCTTCTTTTTGGTAGTGTCGTCGTTTTTATTCTGTAACATTAGTAGCTGACTATAAATACCACCTGTGCTAGAAAGTGTCTTCGGAGCACCGATCTCGTCTACTTCGCCATTTTTAATAGTAACTATTACATCAACTCCTGAGATTGTAGAAAGCCTATGAGCTATTATTAAAACTGTCCTACCTGTCATAAGCTTCTCTAGGGCAACTTGCACCTCGTGTTCTGCCTTGCTGTCTAAACTCGAGGTCGCCTCGTCTAAGATAAGAATCGGAGCGTCTTTTAGAATGGCTCTTGCAATAGCTATACGCTGCTTCTGCCCACCAGAAAGCTTCATTCCACGCTCACCAACAACAGTATCTAAGCCATTCGGTAATTTCGTAATAAATTCTGTAGCATTAGCTGATTTGGCGGCTTTCTGAATATCTTTCAATGAAACTCCCGGGCGACCGTAGGCAATATTTTCTCTGATAGTACCGCTAAATAGCGTGGCCTCCTGAAATACAACGGCGATATTATTTCTTAAACTCTTCTGAGTAATAGTCGAAATATCTGTATCATCAATATATACACTTCCGCTATTTGGATCATACAACCTTAACAATAAACTAGTGATTGTTGATTTTCCTTCACCGCTTTCGCCAACTAAAGCCAACTTTTGTCCCGCTCCAATTTCAAATGATATGTTCTTAAGCACCT
>CAZFKV010000081.1:0-3037 GCA_964519575.1 uncultured Candidatus Saccharibacteria bacterium
AGTGGTGCCAAGAGATCTCCTGGCTGCCATTGGGTCTAATGTCATTCTTTCTATTGTAGCTATGTTGCTACTCGCTTTTGTCATCTCAATATGTGCGAATGTTGATGCATTCTTTGCTCTGGCATTTAGCAATGTATTTACAGCAGGTTCAATTGTTAGCTTCCTAGTGTTTGGCCCGATGGTTGATATTAAGATGCTGGCACTCATGAAGACTACCTTTAAAACAGAATTACTTATAATGATTACCGTGACTGTTACGCTATTGAGTGCATTGACGGGGTTGGTATTTACATATGCTTTATAAACTAAATCAATTGCTCCTCGTTGCCGCGTCTTTATACGTTTTAAGACTCGCAGTCACAGACAAACTAATTCTCTATATTCATCCTCGGTATGTCATCTTTACCATTGTGATGGCTGTTATAGCCCTGGTGCTTTCAGTCATTAGTTTTGGTAGCACAAAATCTAAGCTGCCAATACGAAATGCACTGATATATATACCTTTCGCACTTATTGTAATTTCAGGACTAATTTTTGTACCGAAATCGCTCAGCTCATACAGCGTTTCACAGCGTAGTGTTGATAATTCGCTGACTAGTTCTGGTCGAGCAGAGGATACCCTTAGTTACTATGGTGGCAGTTCAAAGAATCTTAGTCTCGTGGACTGGTCGCGATTACTCGTAAGGAATACGAACCCTGATTATTACACTAACAAAGAAGTGGATGTCATCGGATTTCTGTATGACGATGGCTCGGATGATAGCTTTCAGATAGCCCGGTTTGTGGTGACCTGCTGTACGGTAGATGCTCAACCAACCGGATTACAGGTGAGTAAGCCAAATTGGGCATCGAATTATGAGCAGGATGAGTGGCTACGCATCGTGGGTACAATTAAAGAAGTTGGTGCAGGTCAAGACAAGAAATTAATGCTTGTCCCCGATTCTATAGAAAAGGTTGAAGAGCCAGATAATCCATATGTTAACTAGCAAATCACATCGAATATTGTTCTTTATTATTGTGCTCATACTGTCCTTAATCACTGTCATGTTGGGCATATTCATTAGCACGACAGGTCCACGAGTCAGGCTGGTAAGTTCCAATATAAATCTCGAAACTGATCATTTGACTCGTAACGCAACAATAACTCTTCACTTTGATCGACCAATTCAAAAAAAAGACTATTCGAATTCAATTAGTATAGAGCCGGCTGTGGAAGCTAACATCAACGCCTCTAATCAATCATTGCTAATAACATTAAACGAAAATTTACGGAGTGAAACAGACTATTCGATCACACTGAAGCCCGACGTTAGAGGCTCTGATGGCAAAAGTATGCATAAAGCATTCACGTATTCATTTACCACCCATAAACCCACTTTCGCCTACCTAGTCAGAAATGACGGCAAGGCACCTGAGCGGAATGATAACCCAATGGGTGCCTTTTATGATGATGATCTGGAATCCCGCAGAAGAAGAGTAGTACAAACGGAAGCCACAGTGGACGATACGATATATAAAAGTGATGTAGAAGGGGAAAAAGAAGAGCTGTTTTCTGCACCCATTATCTACGACTTTGCGATATCTCAGGATCACTTGTTTGTATCGATACATGATGACAAATATGGTTTCGTTCATGTTGAACGAAGCACTGGACGGGAGACTGATATCCCGTTGCCAATCAAAAAAAATGTCAAAGTTGAGACGAACGCTAGAATAAAAAATATGGTAACAGCACCTCGCGGAGATCAGGTACTGTTCACGCTCGGCTTAAATCCTTCAGAAGTATCACCTGCAATTTACAAATATTATTCTGATGCGCTGTATCTCTACGATACGAAATCAATGCAAACTGAAGTATTTAGCGGTGGAAAGAAAAGTGAGCCTCTCAAAGCATTGAGCATTGAGCTTAGTGAAGACGGACAGCTCGCACTTATCAACGATGAACTCCAGATGTTTAGTGTACTAAGCTCCTTTAATGATGCTGAACCTGCCAATCTCGGGGCGTACGATATTGCTGGTGGTTTCAGTCCAGATAGTACTAAGGTGCTGCTCTATGACGGTAATCAAAGCCAAATTTACGACGCGAAGACAAGCAAACTCCAAGCTATACAGCTTGAGCAGCCAGGTTATAGGGCGCAGTTTAAGTCGAATTCGAGCAATCTGTTCATACCAATCGAGATATACAATTACACGAAAAGCAATTCGAAGCTATTTGAATATGATCTAAACACTAAACAATCTCGCTTGATTTGGAAAGGATCTGATCGTGTGCAAACAATCGAAAGCAGCTTTGACGATAGGCTTGTAGCTATCGAGCTTATTCCATCCAACTGTACTTTTGATAATCTTGAATTTAGTGGGCAATGTCAGGAAATTGAAACCATCATTATTGATTCGATATCAGGCAATGAAAAGTTGCGTTTTAAAGGGTTCAGTCCTGTTTGGCTACCTTAAGCCTCAGTCTGACAGTTTGCGCATACACCATCGATTTCGAAATGATGTTTGGTCGGCACTAAACCAACCTCTATCGTTAATTTTTTCATTAAAGATTCTAATTCCACACTATTTATTTCCCAGCTTGATCCACAAAACTCACAGGTTGCATGGTGATGATGGGGCTTAAATGTATCGCTTAGCTCAAAACGATTTTTAAAGCCTTGTGGAACTTGTTTAATTAATCCTGCTTTTAGCAAAGCGTCAATAGAACGATAGACACTCACAAAATGAACGTCTGTAGTTCGAGAGGCAATTTCTTGAATTGCCAAGGGGTGAGGAGATTCCGACAGCACCATGAATATACTGCGCCGAGCAGCGGTGTTTCGAAGACCATTCCGCTGAAGTTCTTTTTCGAACTTGGTTAATACAGAATTAGTTTGCATTATAGTACCTTATCGCAAATAATTTGCGCTAGATTATTTTTAACTATACCCTAAGTAACAAGTTATTGGAAGGATAAAAGTCATGGCAACACTAACACAGGTAATTTTCTTTTCACTCATTGGTGGCGTTGTATCGCTAACAGGGGGTGTTCTACTGC
>CAZFKV010000082.1:0-3019 GCA_964519575.1 uncultured Candidatus Saccharibacteria bacterium
GCTTGAAAGAGTCTACTAGTCTGGCAGACTAGTAGACTACTGAGTTCCGCAGGCCATTGTTATTATGACGATGAAGCCATCAAGCTGACTGGGTTGGCCCAGGAGTTTATCCCACTTTGCGGTCAAAGCGGGAATACTTTGTTTCTTTGGAAAAGAAAGGATTGTTGCCGGCAGGCAGGTTTACGCCACTTCGCGATCAAAGTAGCACTAGGATTATTCCCAGCCCAGTAAAGATTTCTTATAATCGCTTAAATTGGCTAATGCATAGCCAGTTCCTTTCACGACCGCAAGCTCAGGGTCCTGAACAACAAAGACCGGTACGCCAATTACCTTACTGAGAAGCTGATCAAGATTATCGAGTTGGGCGCTTCCACCAGCAAGAGCAATTCCGTGTTCCATGATGTCGCTGACCAGCTCTGGCGGGGTTGCTTCAATTACGTTTCTTAGGCTACGGACTATTTTTTCTGCTACTTCTTCGATAAGAGGTGTGATCTCATTACCATTTAGTTCCAATTTCCGAGGTAAACCGCCTATCTGATCGCGTCCATTAATCATCATTTTTTGGTCTTTTTCTCTTGGAATGGCTGTTCCAAGTTGGCGCTTGATATCTTCGGCAGTCTGGTCTCCAACCGATAGGTTATGAGCATTACGCAAATAATTAACGATTTTACGATTAATTGATTCACCGCCAACACGGATGCTACTACTTGCGACCACCCCACTCAGAGAAATAACAGCTATCTCTGTTGAACCACCACCAATATCGATAATCAGGTGACCTCTAGGTTCGACAATTGACAGACCAGAACCTAAAGCGGCGGAAACTGCCGTTTTTATGACATGAATATGTTTGGCACCCGCTGCTTTGGCCACATCAATAGCTGCTTTTTGCTCAGTAGAGGTAGCACCCCCAGATACTGCAAGCATTACTTCTGGTAGCTGTAGGCGCAAAGTACCTAGTCCTTTATTCAAATAAATTTTTAACATTTGACGAGTTACTTTGAAATCGGAAATCACCCCGTTAAGCACTGGGCGGTAGGCTCGAATACTTTCAGGCGTACGACCAATCATTTCAAGTGCTTCCGATCCAACAGCCAAGACCTTGTCACTATCCAGGTCGAGAGCCGCAACAGTTGGTTCATTAAGGATCACACCTGCTCCGGGTTGAAAAATTCTAGTACTTGTAGTGCCTAAGTCTATTCCTAGCTTCTTGCTAAACATACTTTATAGACTAGAGAGTATATGTCATAAGGTAAAGCCCACATGCATCGATAATAATGGTATGTCTTTCTTTGATGAGATTAACATGTAAGCTTATACTTAAGAGATGCACTTATCGCCTAAACACCCTAGAGCACGTGCCCAGCGCATGTTTTCGTATGTGTTAATTGTCATTTTTGTTGCAGTCGGTACATTTCTTCTTACTCGTTACACTCAGGGCTTCGAACTGGATCCCGGTACCGGATCGTTGATTCAAAATGGACTTGTTCTAGTAGAAAGTGAACCAGTAGAAAGTTCTGTCTTTGTTGATGACCGAGATATCGGAGAACTAACCTCAAGCCGCATTACACTGCCGGTTGGTAATCACACAATTAAATTACGAGCAAATGGTTATAGAGAATGGAGTAAATCATTTCAAATTATCGGATCAGACTTGGTTTGGATGAATTATCCTTTACTAATACCAGAGAAAATATCTACTAATAGCGTTGCTGTGTTCGGAACTCAACCGATTACTGCATTTAGCCGCAACCGAAAGATACTTGCGACCGGGCAACCAAGTTCAAAAATACTTAGTATTTTTAATGTTAATGGAAGCGTTGTATCTGAGTCTGAGCTGAATCTTCCAGAAGCAATATCAAATGAATTAGGAGCAGCTACACTCACAGAACTAACATTTGCAGCGGATGATCAATTCATACTCGCTCAGTTCAGCCAAGATTCAGCAAATACTTATGTATTTATTAATCGAGAGGACGTTGGATCCAGCTTTATTATGGACAAGTCTTACGGAATAGATTTCAATAAAGTCCAGTTTGATAGTGGTGATGCTGATCAGATGTATGCTTTGGCTGACAGTTCTTTGTACCGTTTGAAGCGAACTAATCCCTTAAGCTCAAATCTAGTTGCTGAAAATGTTTTAGCATTCCGTAGCGATGCTAAATTCCTTAGCATCGTTCAAAAGACGAATCAAAATGGTAGAGAAGTAAATAAATTCGGAATTATCGATAATCGAGATTCGCTTACTTTCCTCAGCTCTGCACTATCTGACGGAGAATATACTATTGTTCACGGAAGTTACGACGGGGATGAATCAGTCGCAATCAGTACCAGTGATGGAACAATAGTATTTTCAAATATTGGAAGGACTCAACAAATCAAAACAAAGAGGGTAAAAGTAATAAACAGTAAATTATCTTTTAGTGGAAATGGTAGATTTCTGCTGATACGCGATGGAGAAAATTGTGAAGTTTTGGATTTTGAATTTAACAAAAGATATAGTTTCAAACTTTCAGGTACCGTTCAGTCTGAGACACGGTGGGTTGATGATAGCCACATTAGCGTAGTGGTCGATGGTATGGCTAAGATTATTGAGTTTGATGGTGCGAATTCACAGAATATTATTGTTGCCGACAAAGCTATGGCGCCATTCTCTAATGCAAAAACCGATGCTTTCTTTACTATTGGACTTGCAAAAGAGCGGTATACGTTACAGCAAAGCAGTTTAGTTAACGATAAATAGTTTTTCTTAAGATTAAATAAAGAATATTGTTATGTTCTATTGCAAAGCCTGTCCGCCCATTGTTGGGAACCAGTCCTTTCTTTTCCCAAATTTCTAGTGTTCTTTCCAAGAACAAAGTAATGACACTTTGAATCGCAAAGTATCGCAAACTCCTGGGCCAACCCAGTCAGCTTGATGGCTTCACCGTCATAATAACAATGGCCTGCGGAACCTGCCTTTGCCGGCAGGCAGGCTCACTCATCTACTAGTCTGTCAGACTAGTAGACTCCTTCAAAA
>CAZFKV010000083.1:0-2964 GCA_964519575.1 uncultured Candidatus Saccharibacteria bacterium
TAAGGCCGTTACATCTGTTTGCGCTAGGAATCTCAGGTAGCTCCTAAGTGCTATGAGATGATAGTTTTGGGTTGATTTGCTTAAGTTCCCACCATGTTCATCGATATATCGATTGAGCCATAATCGCCATTTACGCACTAGTTCCTTGGTTATTTCTTTTACCTTAAGTTCAGGATGGAATTCATCTAATCTCATCAGGTAATGATGATAGTTAGCAATCGTTTTCTGAGAACGATTCTTATCAACCTCAAGGTATTCAAGGAAATCAACTAGTGAATCTGCGTAGAGCATAAACACATTGTACGACGTCTTAGTCAGTTTTCACCAGTGAAAGGATAATCATATTACTCTATACTTAATGGGTGAGTATGCTATATCCATTAATTGAAGCTTTGATTCTCGGCCTAATTCAGGGTTTAACCGAATTCATCCCAGTATCCAGCTCAGGTCATTTGTTGCTAGCTGGTATCCTGTTTTCTTTCTCGCAAAATGGTTTTGCATTTGAGTTAGCACTTAACGTCGGTACACTTGCCGCTTTAGTGTGGTATTTTCGTCGTGACTTGATGGTAATAATTAAATCTCTAATTATCCAACGTGATTATAAATTGGTAGGATTCCTGATTATCGCAACTATTCCGGCTGTAGTTGCTGGAGTACTCTTTCTCCCTGTCATTGAGTCCAGTCTACGCTCTCCATATGTTACTGTTTCGGCCCTTATTCTTCTGGGCCTTGTAATGCTGTTTATAGACAAGCTGTCAGCCAAGCGACAGCTCAGTGAGCTCAAAGCCTCTGACGCCCTTTTAATTGGGCTGGCTCAAGCAGTAGCACTGATACCTGGTACTTCTCGCTCCGGTGCAACCATCATTGCCGGAAGGCTGTTGAAGCTTTCTAATGAGGCTGCGGCTCGTTTTAGTTTTCTGATGGCAATACCTATAATTAGTGGGGCCTTAGCCAGTCTTTTTCTGAAGCCAGACCTAGCTGTAGTTTTTGATAAAAGTGGCGTGTTGATTGTCGGAATACTGGCTTCATTTGTAAGTGGGGTATTAGCAATTAAATTCTTAATGAATTTTATTAAAAACAATGGCCTTAAGTGGTTCGGTGTCTATCGCATTATCTTCGGTGGAGTGGTACTATTACTGCTGTTGATTAAAGGGAATATTTAAATGGAAAAAACGTTAATAATCGCCAAGCCTGATGCAATCCAACGTGGGCTAGTTGGTGAAATAGTTGGTCGTCTTGAGAAAAAGGGCTTAAAGCTCATCGGACTTAAAATGATGAATGTTGACAGCGTTCTGTTGAAAGCTCATTACGCTCATATATCCGACAAACCTTTTTATCAAGATGTTGAAGATTTCATGAAAAGTTCTCCAGTTGTGGTCATGGCTTGGGAGGGTTACGAATGTGTCGATGCCGTACGCATTCTAGTTGGTCCGACAAATGCCCGTCAGGCACCCGCAGGTAGCATTAGAGGTGATTATGGTATGGCAGTTGGCCGAAATCTAATTCATGCTTCTGATAGTGCCGGAAATGGTAAGGCGGAAGTAGAGCGATTCTTTGATAAATCCGAACTCTTTAAGTATGACAAGACAGAATGGATTCATATCTACGAAGCTCATGAGTTGCTATAAGTAAGTAGTTATAATTTCTACTATCAAGCATATGGAAAAGAATAAAAAAGATTTTGATGAACAGCATGATGACGAAGAAGTGCTCGTGTTGTCCAATAATCATCCTGTAGTATTGAGAAAACCTCTGCTCGTAGCCATGTTAATACTAGTAGTTACTATGATTCCTTTCAGTATTAACCCGTTTTATATGCCTCTGTTATGGTTGGCTTTCGGCGGTCTTCTGTTTGCCTCATTAGTATTGTTCTATTTCTGGATTGGCTGGCACTTTTCATGCTTTATCATCACTGATCAGCGGTTGATGCAAATTACCCAAAAGGGTTTTTTCAAGCGATCTGTCGTTGAGATTGGTTTGGATAAGATACAAAATGTTAATTACAGTATTGATGGACTACAACAGCACTTACTACATTTCGGTAATGTTACAATACAGACGTATGCTGGCGATTTATTATTCAAGAATATTAATCGCCCAGGCCAATTTCATAATCAACTGACCAATGCTATAAAGAAGTTTGCTCCAAATAGTAATGGGCCAAGCGGAAAAAAGGGTTAATAAATGAAAAGTAAAAAACTACCAGTCGACATCGATGACGAAACAAAAAGTGTTCAACGTGAAAAACAGAAAATGTTGAAGAAAGCACAACGATTAATTTATCCAATAGGTACGACACGAAAGAAAATCACAACAATATCGACAGCGATTTTTACTGTATTCGTAGTAGGATTTATAACACTTACAATTACTCTTATTTATGCTTTTCGTGATGAGAGTTCATTTACATATCAGATTAGTAGAATAGTTCCTTTCCCAATTGGTAGGGTCGATTCGAATCTTGTTACCTACGAAGAGTATCTCTTTGAACTTCGCCAAGCTACTCATTTCTTGACTGAAAAGGCCCAAATAGACGGTTCTACAGCCTCAGGAAAAAAACTATTTTCCAAAAAACGGCTTGAGGCTTCTGATAAGGTCTATAATAATGCTCTGGCTGAAAACATAGCAAAATCAAATAACATAGAAGTTACCGACGAAGAAGTCGAGCAAAAAGTTACTGTACTAAAGACTCAGGTAATTGATTTGAATTCCGATAAGAAAATCAGTGGCAATCAGGCGATAAAATCGGAAGACCCAAGATTTGAGGAAATTCTTTCCGAGTTCTATGGCTGGACTGAGAATGATCTTAAGCGAGCTTTGCGACTCCAAATCATCAAGTCAAAGCTTCCTCCTGCTGTTGATGATGTGACTAAGAACAAAGCCAACCAGGTGCGCCAGAAAATCATAGCTGAGCCGCAAACTTTTGCCGATCAAGCCAAAGTAAATTCCCAGGATCCGAAATCA
>CAZFKV010000084.1:0-2949 GCA_964519575.1 uncultured Candidatus Saccharibacteria bacterium
CCAATAGGCAAGTAACTATTTAAGCTATCGAAGCCTCATAAATACTACGGATAGTTTCATCGAGCATCTGATTGAACTCTTCATCGGATTGTTGTGCGTTCAAACCCTGGGTGAGTGCACGAGAGAAACTAGCAATAACACCTTGGTTTTGCGCAAGTTTGGCATTGGCATCATCTCTTGAGTAGCCACCTGAAAGAGCAACTACTTTGAGTACACGCGGATGTGCAACCAATTCAGAGTAAAAGTTAGCTGTTTCGGGCAGCGTGAGCTTCAGCATAACTGATGTATTTTCATCGAGTGAGTCGAGGTGTTTGAGGATTTCAGCTTTCAGCTGTTTCTCGGCTTCGGCCTTAGTCTCACTATGGATATTCACTTCTGGCTCGATGATTGGAACTAACCCTGCTTCAAAAATCTGCTTACCGATTTCAAATTGCTGATCTACAACAGATACAACAGATGGCGCATTAGCTTCGTGGATTACTGAGCGCATCTTGGTGCCAAAGACTCCTGCTTCTCGAGCTTTGCTCAGCAAAGCATCAAGTCCTTCAATTGGTTTCATAAGCTGTACATCATCTGCTTTATCAGCGAGACCTTTGTCTACCTTTAGGATAGGTACGATATTCTTCATATTCCAGAGGTAATCAGCAGTTGGCTGGCCATCAATGTCGCGATCAAGCGTATTTTCAAAGAGGATTGCCGCGACGATCCGCTCACCAGTAAAGCTTGGGCTCTTGATAATTCGAGTACGCATTTCGTGGACGAGTGTAAACATTTCCTCATCAGTACTGTATTTATCTTCGGTAACGCCGTACAGAGCAAGCGCCTTTGGTGTAGACCCACCACTCTGATCGAGCGCCGCGATAAAGCCATTGCCTCTACTAATCTTGTCGAATTGTTCCGTGTTCATTTCAAACCCTCCTAAATTTGCTTTCAGTATAACGAAACACGCGATGTTATGTAAAAAATCATAGGATGAAGATCTACCTGCACTATCCGCCATAGCCCTGTTGGGCGACGGCGGATGGTGCCCTCGCTAGGAATCGAACCTAGATCTAATCCTTAGGAGAGATTTGTTCTATCCGTTGAACTACAAGGGCATGCATAGGCCTGCAGATTAATCATAGCAAATAATTAAAGTGTAAGTCCTACCTACTGTATAATTGTAAGCATTATAAATTTATCTTCTAAGTTATACTAAAGCTTATGTGGTTCTTACTGGCGTTAGTTGCCGGCTTACTATTTGCAATCAATAAACTTATTTTTCGAGCTGTTTTCGTAAAGGAAGTGAACCCGGTATCATTTCTCGCGATTCATGACGGACTAGCTGGCTTGTTATTACTTCCACTAGCTTTGTTGAGTTTTACGCTACCACAATCTCCCAAAGTGTGGGCTGCTTTGGTTCTAGGCATACTCTTTATATTCATTGCTAACTACTTTGCAGCACTATCTTTGAAGAATACAGAAGCATCAATTTACCAAATAGTAGGGCAGTCCAGGCATGTAGTGGTGTTGTTCGGGGCTGCTATTCTCTTTAGCGAGCCAATACTGCCGATTAAAATCATATCTGTACTTCTGATTATTGCTGGGGTTGTAGTTGCAATTAAACAAAATACAAAGATAAAACTGACCAAAGGAATCGTTTATGCACTAATTAGTGGTGTTGCTATAGGATTAGCTTTTCTATTTATAAAGTTGGCTGCTGAAGATGTCAGACCTGTGGTATCAGCCTCAATGGCGCTGATTATTTCTGGGTTTTTATCATACTTAGTGACTGTTGTTATGAAACACAAAGATACTAAGATTGCTGTTGAACATAGAAGTCAGCTGTTGATCGCCTCTATAATCTTTGCAGTATTCGAGCTAACACTTTTCACAGCATTAGATATAGGTGAAGCATCTAGAGTTACTCCTGTTACTCAGAGCTCAATGATCTTCACTATCGTAGGCGCTTACATTTTCCTGAATGAAAGGAAACACCTTACTCAAAAAGTTGTGGGTGCTTCACTAATAGTACTAGGGATAGCTATACTATACTTCCTATAGATATTACCTTGACAATCATAGTAATGTGAAACACACAATATTCGATGGCGCCAAAATGGATAAAGTCACTTTCGCAATTCTTAAGGGTGCCAAAGCAAAATTAGACAAAGTCAAGATTGTATAAAGAATTAAACCGTGTGTGCATCTAATAAATGGGTAAGGTATTATATTAATAATGTTTGATGTTATTACTATTGGGGCTGCGGTTCAGGATGTATTCCTTAAAGGTAAGGCATTTCAGCCACATACTGAAGATGATGGAGACCTGACCGAAGAGTTCCCACTGGGAGCGAAGATAGAAGTCGATGGGGTCACTTTCAGTACCGGTGGTGGTGCCAGTAATGCTGCAGTGACGTTTGCTCGGCACGGACTCAGCACAGCACTGATAAGCAAGCTAGGGCACGACCCTGCTGCAGAAGCAGTGCAAAAAGCCATGGCCGAGGAAGGCATCGATATGAGTCATGTCGCCTTTGATGATCAGCTATCGAGTGATTACTCAACAATCCTACTCAGTCCAGGCGGAGAACGCACAATTTTGATCTATCGTGGTGCATCACACAATATGCAGTGGTCAGACCATGATCTGTCGGATGTCGAAGCCAAATGGGCGTATGTCACATCACTCGGCGGAGATTTCGAATTCCTCAACGCATTTGCTGATTGGGCTAATTCCAAGGGGATTAAAATCGCTATGGATCCCGGCAGTAAAGAAATCGCCAACAAAGAAGCCATGAAGCAACTCCTAACCAAGCTAACTGTGATTAAAGCCAACAGACAAGAACTCGGCTCACTTGTCGGACTTGACGACCCAGAAGCCATCATCCGTGCATTGTCAGAAAAAGTCGAATACGCAATCGTCTCCGACGGTCCAAACGGCTCATGGG
This sequence comes from uncultured Candidatus Saccharibacteria bacterium, assembly GCA_964519575.1. GTDB lineage: Bacteria > Patescibacteriota > Saccharimonadia > Saccharimonadales > JAGPDM01 > CAZFKV01. The sequence continues at coordinate 2,928 of CAZFKV010000084.1, forward strand.
CATCCGACGGTCAACAGATCGT
>CAZFKV010000085.1:0-2942 GCA_964519575.1 uncultured Candidatus Saccharibacteria bacterium
CGCGGACCTCCCGCCCGAGATCGTCGAGAAGACCGGGCGGGTGTCGGTCTCGATCTCCTCTTCGGCGCCGTCGATTGCCGCCGCGGCTCCCGCGCCCGTCGTCGACGCGGACGACGACGGCGAGGAGGGCCCCGGCCTCGTGCGCGTGCGCGCGGCGCTCGAGGAGGCCAAGTGGCGCCGCGAGAAGGCGGCGGAGATCCTCGGGGTCTCGCCGCGGACGCTCTACCGGTGGATCAAGAAGCTGGGGCTCTAGACCCCTCGCGGCCGCACCACGATCCGAGCTCCGTAGGCGTCCACCGGCACCGAGGCGCGGCTCGCTGCGGCCTACCGCGCCATGACCTCCTCGCCGTAGTCCTGCTCCGCCACCAGCGTGTTGTGGAGCCAGGGCCAGAGGCTCCACGAGCGGTGGGCGGGCCGCCGCCGCCACCCTCGACTGGAAGTTGACAGCATCGGGCTCAACTCGTTTGCGGTAGGGACGCCCGTTTCCGGGCGCCCCCCGCGCAGATCCCAGCGAGCGGGTTTCCCGCACTGGGCTCCTGCCTTGGGTCAAAGGGCTAGGCGCTGACTGGGCCAGGGATGCACGATGCGGACGCGAGGCAGCCTTGCATCAGCGATGCGCAGCATACGAGGCCAGGTCACGTGGGCTTTCTGGCTGCGACGGGACAGACCGCGACGCCAGAGCTTGATGACCTCCTTGCGAAAGGTGGCGACGGCTTGGAAGTTTCGCGGGACCGCGTAGTAGTTCATGTGGCCGCGAATCACCGAAGCCAGCCAGGCCCCCACCTCGGGGATGGGGTGGTGCCAGCGATAGCGGAGCGCGGCTTTGATCTCCCTCAGCTTCGCCTGCACCCTCTTCCGAGAAGTCTTCCGCAAGACCGTGAAGCGCCCTTTCCGCGTCTTCGCGCAGATGTGCGTGAAGCCGAGGAAGTCGAACGTCTCGGGCTTGCCCCGTCCGCCGCGCTGATGCTCCGACGCCGTACGGGCCCCGAATTCGATCAGTCGCGTCTTATCGGGATGCAATTCGAGCCCATGCGCCGCGAGTCGCTCGCGGAGCTCGGACAGGAATCGCCTGGCTTCCTGCTCGTGTTGGAAGCCCACGATGAAGTCGTCGGCATACCGCACCACGATCACGTCGCCCGTGGCCTGCCGGCGCCAGTCGCGGACCCAGAGATCGAACACGTAGTGAAGGAAGATGTTCGCCAGCAGGGGTGAGATCACTCCTCCCTGGGGCGTCCCCTTCGCACTCCGCGTCCGCTCCCCATCCTCCAGCACGCCCGCGTTGAGCCACTTCCTGATGAGCCTCACGACGCGCTGGTCCGCTACGCGGTGCTCGATGAACTTCACCAGGCACTCGTGGTCAATGGCGTCGAAGAAACCACGAATGTCCGCATCGAGCACCCAGTTCACCCTCCTCCGTTCGATCCCGACACACAGCGCATCCAGTGCGGCATGCGGGCTGCGCCCCGGCCGGAATCCGTAGGAGAAGCCAAGGAAGTCCTCCTCATAGATGCAGTTCAGGACCCTCACGAGGGCACGCTGGACCACTTTGTCCTCGAGCGTGGTGACCCCGAGGGGCCGCTGGCGTCCGTCCGGCTTCGGGATGTACACCCGCCGGACCGGCTTCGCTCGGTACGCTCCCCGTCGCAGACGAGAGGAGAGATCTTCGAGCTGAGACTCCAGCTGCTCTCCGTAAGTCTGCCACGTCTGCTCGTCCACTCCAGCTGCTGCGTCCCGCTTGAGGTTGAAGTAGGCCTCGCGCAGGGTCTCGATGTCGTAGACGTGATGCAGGAGCGTGGTGAAACGTCTCCCCTTGTCCGTCTTCGCTGCTTGCCCTATGCGGTCCCACGCACTGTGCACGCCTCGTTCCCGGTCCTGCGCCCGGGGCGTGTTTTGCAGGCTCGCATTCCCCTTGGCCCGCCCCCTTCCCTCCATCCCCTCCGCAGACGCTCGATCACCTCGGTCCGGTCCCTTAGGCGCCCCTTGGCCGTTTCCGGCGTTTCCACCTTCGTGCCCGTTTGGGTTTGCCATAGAAACTTCCTTCAGCTCCGTCGCCTTTTGTTCGGGAACTTCGTCGGTACTACGGGGCAGTCAGACTCCCTGTGGCCGTGCATCGGTGGATTGCGTCCTTGGACTTCCCACCGCAGCCCACGGCGCCATCGCCGCGGGCGGACACAGGGTCTCCCGGTTCTCGCGCATGACGCTTCCACGCATGCTCGGGGTCTCGTAGTACGACCGCGCCAGGTCCCGCTACACCTCGCGCTCGGCGGTGTATCGGGTGTCGCCTTCGGCAGCGCCCACAGCCTCGGCACCTGGGACAATCTCATTTTCGCGGCTCAATACCCGGCCTGCGTGTGCCCCTGTCAACGCTTCGGCTGCGCCCTCGCGGGCGCCTCCGCATGACTCGGGGTCATCGTGGGTCGCTAGCCCTTCGATGCGCGGCTTCCTCCTCCGCTACGTCATGCCGGGTTATCCCGGCGCTCGGGCGCCCCGAGTTGCGGCGGGCTCCCGCTGTCGGGCGCCGGACGCTGAGGCTGCTTGCGGACGCTGGGGGCGACATCGGGCCTCGGCTCCAGCTCGGAGACCCGCTCTCGGATCTCTCGATGTGACCTCCCGGAGGCCTGCTCCCCGTCAGACTCAGCATGGCGACTCCTGGGAGAGAGTTGACGTGCCCAGAGCCTATGTAGGCGTGCTGCCAGCCGAGGTCCGCTTGCCCGATGGCCGGCCTCGAAGGGAAGTCCCCAGGCCCCCCAGGTGCAGCAGGTCGCGTTTGCGCAGGACCGGGAACCCGATCGCGGCCTCCAGGACCTCGTCGGTGAGCAGCTTCGGACCCACGCTCAGGTAGACGTGCTGCAGGTGTGGCGTGAGCCGGCGCGCGAGGTCCACCCCTCCGCCCTTCACGAAGAGGTCCACGACCGCGAGGTCGAAGCTCTCCCGCTGGGCCG
>CAZFKV010000086.1:0-2939 GCA_964519575.1 uncultured Candidatus Saccharibacteria bacterium
TGAAGCACAATAAGTAACTTAAGTCTCAGATTCTCGAGTCGCATTTGGCTGGGGATGAGGGTCTGGAATCTAGATCAGTTCAAACGCCCTGTTATTGTTAGTCCTTAAACTACTTATTTAACTACGTCAGCAAAGCTTATGTAGTTAGATTGGAACACTTTTCTAAAATCATTAAATTCGGCCATTTCATCAATCCTCTCTGCTAGCTTGTAGAATGCATCTCTGTTCTTGTAGACCGTAAAGTGCACAATAGAATCCTTTCCTTTGAATCCTCCAGTTATCTGGAACGTATACGATCCAATCACTTCAGGTTCGTTGTCCATAGCCCTCAGGTATGATTTACGCTTAGTCAAAAACTCATCTTGACTAACCCCATCCGCTGGTTTCAGCAAGGCAAATTCTACCATCTGGCCTTTTTTACAAAATCCAGTGTAGTCGAAATCTTCATTAGGCTTCAAAAACACACCGGCTTTCGAACTCATCTGCTTACTAAACTTGAGAATTTTAAACATAAATCCAGGGCTTCTCAAAGCTCGATTATATGCCTTTTTATTTTCATAGCGAGTCATACCAGCATAGACATTCTCATCGGATGGCTTTAATCCATTTTGTATAAATTCACGCTCTGGACCGATTCCTTTAATGCTCACAAGTTTTTGTACTGTTTCATTCTTTGCTTTATTAAACAGAGCCTCATCGCCTTTAGGGCTGCGGATAGCTAGCTCAAATATTTCTTCTGTCATATAATTGTCTCCTTCTTTTAATCTTTCACTTTATTATTCTCTGGCTTCTTGCTAGTTGCTAGTTACGTGTACATCTTTGTAACTCATCAAAATAACTATACTGACAAACTATATTTATAGTAAAGTACCTACCTTTAAGTAAGTATGATAGTATTAAATTATGTCATTAAAATATAAAGAAGACTGCCCAATACGTAGAACTCTTAGAGTATTAGGAGGCAAGTGGCCCTTGCTTGTCTTGTTTAATACACAAGAGCCAATTCGTTATGGTAAATTAAAGAAGTCTATCCCTGACATTTCTGAAAAAATGTTAATCCAAACGCTAAAAGAATTACAAGAGTTTAATTTAATCTCTCGTAAAAACTATAAGACAATCCCACCAAAAGTTGAGTACAGAATCACAGACAGGGGACAAAATGCTCTGGAAGCCCTACCTATACTTATTGGGGCTGTAGAAAACTAATTTTAATTTAATTGTATTTGATGTAAGCATTGCTAGAATTTCGGTTTTGGCTTAGACGCCTGATACTAAATCAGACCTAATGTCGAATATAACAATAGGGAGATAGGTCTGATTTTCAACTGTCGCATTTGGCTGGGGCGGTAGGATTTGAACCTACGATCTCCTGCTCCAGAGGCAGGCGCCTTACCGCTTGGCCACGCCCCAATACGTGCTCACACTATTCTATCAATATATTTTGATATAAACACTACGAGGAATAATATTAGTACACGATGAAGAAAACGATAATAATCGCAATTGCTATCCTGCTGAGCCTAGTTGCTGGTTTGTTTCTCTACAGAATGTATCTGTATAGGGACTCTATTTCCTACGACAAGGCAGTCGAGATAGCTGAAAGTGAGCTTGTCGACTCTGGAAAAAATAGCGACTACGAACTAGCACTTCAAGCAAATGTGCAGGAGGAAAACTATGGCTGGGTATTCATACCAAATACTAAAAAATACATCGTAACTGGCGACAAAGAATACGAGCTGATCGGACAATGTGCAATTCTTGTGCTAAAACGAGATGGATCAGTCCATCGAATTTGTGGCAGCGCTAATCCACTCGAATACTACCTGGAAGAATTTGAACGCAAACATTTGTTGCTATAGACAGGGGAGCGTAAGCGGTTTATAATAAAGAGGATAGTTAAAAAAACAAAATGAAAAAAATTGTATTAGCCTCAATAATAATGTTTGGTCTCACCGGAATCGGTGTGGGCACAGTCTATGGTGTGGCTAATGCAATTAAGGAAGTTCCGACTCACTCTGGTTTAGACCAAGTATTTAAATCGATATCCAATCCTGGTCCTATAGATACAAATAGCAACGAACAAGAATCAACAGAACCTCACCCAATCCCTGGTCCAATTCTTGAAGTCGTGCGCCAAATCAATTAGCAATAACTAATTATTGATTATTATGTAATTCATCAGTTCGTTTTGTTGCTTGATCGCTTCGCCATTTAGCAATTCTCTCATGGTTTCCTGATATCAAAACATCAGGTACCTTCATCCCACGAAATTCGGGTGGGCGAGTGTAGTGGGGGTATTCAAGAGTCCGACCATCTGCGAACGATTCTTCTTTCGCTGAATTTTCACCGCCAAGTACACCTGGGATTAAACGAACCACTGAGTCAATAACCGCCATTGCTGGTATCTCCCCTCCTGTGAGCACGTAATCACCTACGCTTATCTGTTCATCAACGAATGAGCGAATCCGCTCGTCGAAGCCCTCATAGCGTCCACAGACAAGTATCAGGTGCTTTTCGGCGCTCAATCTTTGGGCATCTCTCTGAACAAATCGCTTTCCCTGAGGGCTAAGCAATATAACACGGGAATTTTCTTTTTTCACTGACTCAATGGCTGTGACTACGGGTTCCGCCTTGAGCAACATTCCATCACCGCCTCCATAAGGAGTGTCATCAACAGTTCTCCGCTCCCCTTCTCCAAAATCACGAAGATTGACTAATTCAAGCTCAAGCAACTTCTGATCCTGAGCCTTCCACATCATAGATTCGCTCATATAGCTCTTGATTGGCTCAGGAAATAATGTAATGACACTAATTTTCATATCTACTAGTGTAGCAGTCCATTCTTTTCCAAAGAAACAAAGTATTCCCACTTTGACCGCAAAGTAGGGCAAACTCCTGGGCCAATCACAGCACTTTATGATTTCATTGTTAAGCCAAAC
>CAZFKV010000087.1:0-2849 GCA_964519575.1 uncultured Candidatus Saccharibacteria bacterium
GCTCATTTTGATCATGGGATTCGCGAAGATAGTGCTGCAGATGCACGATTTGTCGAATCATTGGCACTAAATTATGGATTGCAGTTTGAACTTGGCAAAGCAGAGCTAGGTACAGCACCTAGTGAAGCAACAGCACGTACGGCACGCTGGGAATTTCTAAAAAATGTCCGCAAAAAACACGATGCAATCTGTATTATGACAGCACATCATTCCGACGATGTATTAGAAACACAGATTATTAATCTTTTGCGGGGGACTGGCAGACGGGGATTGTCGGTACTTGGAAATACCGACACAATCGTGCGCCCTCTAATCAAGAATTCTAAGCAGGAAATATATAACTATGCCATTAAGCACAAGTTAGAGTTCGTTGAGGATAGTTCTAATAATGATGCTAAATTCTTACGAAATAGAGTCAGACATGCATATATTCCAAAGCTGGGTAATCAACTGACTCAATTAAAAACCTATATAAAGGCAGTAGATGAGAACAATTATGAAGTAGATAGGTTGGTAGATAATATCTATCAAGAACATGTCCAATCGAATGATAGTGATCTCTATATTTCAAGGAAGTTCATTGCTGAATTACCTGCCAGTGTGGCCAAGGAAATACTACGCACTGGGTTAGAACATAGTGGAGTAATTCATGATAAGCAAAAACTATCGGCATCAATGATTGAAAAATTGCTTGTGTTTTCCAACCGAAATGATTCAAATAAAATAATTCACCTCAGCAAGAAGCTTCATGCTAAAATTGATCGACAAGACCTAATTATCCACAGAATCTCTTGAGGTTTAGCTAAAATGGGATGGTCGTGTAGAATAGGATATACGTATGAAAAATAATGTTTCAAGAACCGCAGGATTTGTTATTGCCACAATTGCATTGGTAGGATTGGTTTTCCTTTTTTCACAACAAACTCCAAAATTAGAAGAAATTAGTCTGAGCGAACTATCGGATAGGGCAAATGATGGAGAAATAAAAACGGTTGTTCAAAAGGGGAATGCTCTGGAAATAACTGTCGACGGCAAGGATGAGGCAACTCTTAAGAGCCTAAAAGAATCCAATGTTTCACTCAAAGAGCTCGGTGTTGATACCAAGAAATTCAATTACAAAGTCGAACCTGAGAGTAGTAGCTTCGTAACTGTCCTTGGTGTTGCCGCTCCGTTTATTTCAGTGTTCATTATTATCGGATTTTTCTGGTTTATGATGCGTCAAGCTCAAGGACAGGGAAATCAAGCTATGAACTTCGGCAAGAGTAAGGCGCGTGTTTATGGCAATGACAAAAAGAAAGTAGATTTCAACGAGATAGCAGGTAACCAAGAAGCCAAGCAAGATTTGGCAGAGGTTGTTCAGTTCCTGAAATACCCTAAGAAATTCTTAGACATTGGAGCCAAGATACCTAAAGGTGTTCTGCTTGTCGGTGCGCCAGGAACTGGAAAGACATTGTTAGCCAGAGCAGTAGCAGGTGAAGCAGGTGTTCCTTTCTTTAGTATTAGCGGTTCAGAGTTTGTCGAAATGTTTGTTGGAGTTGGTGCTTCACGGGTTCGTGATCTGTTCTCTAAAGCAAAAAAGAATTCACCATGCATAATATTCATCGATGAGATTGATGCCGTTGGACGCCGTAGGGGTAGTGGAATGGGCGGCGGTCATGATGAGCGGGAACAAACCCTTAACCAGATTTTGGTTGAAATGGATGGCTTCGAAGGTGACACAAATGTAATCGTACTTGCAGCCACAAACCGATCTGATGTGTTAGATCCAGCTCTTCTTCGTCCAGGGCGATTCGATCGGCGGGTTAATATTATTTTGCCTGACCGTAAAGATAGAGAAGCTATTTTAAACGTTCATTTCAAGGACAAGCCTGTTGCCAAAGATGTTGACCTCGACTCTCTAGCCGCTAAAACAGCTGGATCTTCTGGAGCCGACCTTGCCAACATTGCAAATGAATCAGCAATTATCGCTGCCGGAAGAGACAAGAAAGTCATAGATAACAAAGATGTTACAGAAGCGTTTGAAAAGGTAGCAATCGGTCCTGAGCGTAAGAATAAGATTATGAACGAAAAGGAAAAAGAGATGACCGCATATCACGAAGCAGGCCATGCGTTGGTTGGTCATGTGCTGCCACTCAGTGACCCTATCCACAAAGTGACAATCATTCCCCGTGGTGGCACCGGCGGAGTCACATGGGCAATCCCTCCTGAAGACAAAAGTTACCATTCCATTAATGAATATAAAGACGTCTTGGCTAGGGTACTTGGTGGCAGAGTTGCCGAGAAGATTATTTATGGAAATAACAGCGTAACTACTGGAGCTGGAAACGATCTTAAAAAAGCCGCAGAATTAGCACGAGAGATGATAGTGGAACAGGGTATGGGTACTGGTCTGCGTGACATGGTGTTCAACACCGAACAGGGTTCGGGGTTGATGTTTGATCGAATGGTGCATGATCGACCTTATTCTGAAGACACCGCCAAGATAATCGATGCTGAAGTTGAAGGACTTATTCATGAAGCAGCGCATCGGGCTGAGGTTGTCATTAAAGAAAATAAAAGTTACCTAAAGAAACTTGCCGATGTGTTACTAGACAAAGAAACAGTCGATGCCGATCAAGTAAAAGAGGTGTTTAAGGGTACTAAAGTTCCAAAAACGGTTGCCTTGCCGACTTAAATTAGATTATCGCTCGCAAACCATTCTTTCCTCTGTTAGGCTATAGCTAAGTATGAATTTTTTCTCAAGAATTAGTAAGAATAAATCGGTTGGGTTTGCGGCTGCTTTACTGAGTGGGTCGTATTTTCTAAGTGCGGTCTTAGGTCTGCTAAGAGATAGATTGTTAGCCGCTAAT
>CAZFKV010000088.1:0-2734 GCA_964519575.1 uncultured Candidatus Saccharibacteria bacterium
CTTGAGTCCATCGGCTATTAGCCAGTTTGTGTTTATCCAGACTGGGCCTTGCCAGTACCGAGTTGGAGAAAAAAACTTAGAGTTTTTTGGCACTGTCGGTACTAAAAATTTGGTACTCCATGCTCTAGATTTTAAAAGTTCAACTAACTTCTTAGCTCTAGAGGCGGAAATTGTGCCAGCGTATAATGGCAAAAACGTCATTATTGTAGGTTCTTTGATTAGTTCAAACGTACTGTAATTACGACTTGAATATTGTTGTGTACTTTCATTCCAAAGCAATTCTAGCGAATGTGGGGCTTTCTTCATTCGTGACATTAACCAGCCAGGAATATCTTGATTGGTATCTGTGGCAATATTCATCAAGTGAGAATTTGCCCTAATTAATATTGAATTAAATGCCAGATCCTCTATACATAGCTGAGTGTGTCTAAAGATTTTATTAGTATTGTACTGTTTGCGTCTTAGCCTTCTCGCTGCACTATATAGTCCAAGAGCATCTATCATATCTATTCTTTCATAGGCCGGTAGGTATTTCGTATTTCTTCTGAATACATTGAAGATGTTGTGTAGATGCATAAATCTAAAGGTTTTTATCCAAAGTGGAAGTTGATTTTGGTGCATTTCACTCATCCATACAGGGCTGTTATCTAGTCCTGATTCCCACGGATGAACTAGCGTTACGATGCCATCATTTCTGGGGTCTCTTTCGCGGTAGAGCCACTCATGGTATCTAACCAAGCTTTCGAAGCAGTCTTTATACCATTTCTTGCGATCTTTTTGGTTAAGCAGCTCTCCAATTTTAACAATCGCTTCTGCTAACATTGGTGGTTGTGTAATTCCGCTAGTCTTTAGGTTCCTGGGAGCATCTTTAGATACTTTAGACTTCCAGATGTCATCACCGTAGCGTTCATCAGCTCCGTAAATAATATTTGGAATCATGCCATTCTTCCATTGACCTCTAAAAAGATTTTTAACTTCTTTCTGGGCTCGTTTGATGTCATGATGTCGGAGTCCAATGGCTATGAAGCAGCTGTCCCACAGCCATTGATGCGGATAAAGATTCGGTGCCGGCTTAGTCCACCCGCCCTTCACGCTATTGTTAGCAAGAGCAGCTTTGCAATATTCAAGAAGCTTTGTTTGCCCATCCATTATGCTTATAGTATAGAACAATGCTGGAAATTAATTAAATGTGTATATCCATCCTGGTTGCCAGTTTTGCGTTGGACGCCAATCACCATCAATCGCTTCTTCCCATGTCTTGCCATTGCAGATGACTTCTAGTGCAAGTTGAGTGGCCTCATGTCCAAAGATTGCAATATGTTGCCAACCTTCAGCTTCCTTCTCTTCCAAAAATTCACGCATTCGTTTTTCTACGTCTTGATAGCTCTCTCCATTTGGGTACGGAGTGTTAATGTAATGACGAATCTGTTTTTTGAAAGTTTTTGGCGTACCATCCAGATCACCGTAATTTGCCTCGCGCAGGCGCTTGTCCGGAATAATCTTATGTGTTTTACCAAATGGGATTGTTGCTGAATCAATCGCCCGTTTTAAATCAGAGGGGAAAATAGCCTCAAATGAGGTGTCGGAAACCAGTCCAGACAACTTTTTAATCCGTTTAATTCCTTCCTCAGAAAGTTCTGCCTCAAGCCAACCAGAAGCCACACCCCGCTCGTTGTCTTTGGTAATACTATGCACAAAATAAGTGATTTTCATATCTGTATTATAACAGATCAATGTGTTGACAAGGTGTATTAACATGTGATATAATAAAATGATATGACAGATGTAAAAAGAGAGATAGTTGTATCACCGTTATTTTACGATGCTTTGAGCGGTGAATTTGTTCCGGATTCAGACCCGGAAAGACGAAAGCATACGCTTGGAAGGCTTTCAATGGCAGCGGTTCAAAAAGGTGAGGCAACTCAGGTGGATAGATGGAGGCGAGATTTTGAATATGAACCGTCTTGGGCACCCGGTGTTCTTGCGACGGCTGTATGTTCTCATATGCCAAAAGACAAACTTTTAAGTAGTGAAACTGAAATACTAAGTTTAATTGGCGTTGATCTTGCCGACAGGGTAAATGGATCTAGCCTTACTGTCATAGAAGAGGAAAATGGACTAAGTGTTATTGAGAATGAAATTACTTTTGGACTAATGCCCCTTGAACTAGGCCCAGAAATTGCTCGTGCAAGATGTATAGTTGCTGCCAGAGCTTTTTCATTCTTCAGAAACGATTACCTGTAGTTCGTGAATTCGAGCGGGAAGTCAAAGTTGGCTTCTCGAAGGAGTTGCATGACTGCTTGTAGTTCATCTCGTTTTGGTGATGAAACACGTATTTCCTCACCTTGTACTTGTGGTTTGACTTTGGGGTAATTATCTCGGATGAGTTTGGTAACTTTTTTGGCTTTTTCTTGATCGAGTCCTTTTATGAACGGGAGTTCCCATTTCATTTGCATGTTGTTTTCTGTTGGTTCTTTGCTGGTGTCTAGATTGTTTTGGCTTACTTCTGAGCTTGCCAGTTTTTTTCTGAGCATATCAACAATACTATCTAAGTGGAATCTATTGTCGCCAGTGATAGTAACGCCAGTTTTGTTACCGTCTGTAAATTCTAGCCCGGCTTTTGTGCCTTTGAAGTCGTAACGAGTGTTGATCTCACGCTGTGCGGATTCAACTGCATTGGTTACTTTTGCTATTTCGTAATCTGAAACTATGTCGAATGATGAATCTTTTGCCA
>CAZFKV010000089.1:0-2638 GCA_964519575.1 uncultured Candidatus Saccharibacteria bacterium
TGCTTTCAGGGCAAGTGTGTTAAATGTGCCTTTTAGTTTATTCAATACCAGAGTAGCCAACGCTTCGCCCTCGACATCTTCGGCGATCAAAACTAGATCTTTCTTACCTGCCTGAGCCATTTTCTCAAGCACAGGTAGGAATTCCTGAACACTGGTAATTTTGTTGGTTGTAACCAGCACAGCTGGCTTATCATAAGTAGCTTCCATACGACCTGGGTCAGTCACCATGTAAGGGCTGATAAATCCACGGTCCATATTAAATCCTTCGACAACTTCGCTTTCGAGCGCTAGACTTTGTCCTTCCTCAACTGTAACGACACCGTCCTTACCAACTTTCTGAATAACAGCGGCAATCATCTCTCCGACTTCGGCATCGCCAGCACTGATGGTTGCAACTTGAGCGACTTTGTCAGTCTTGGTGGTGATATCTTCACGCATCTTTGAGAGCAAAGACAGAGCTTTCTCACCAGCTCGTTCAACACCTTTTCGCAAGTCCATTGGATTGTGACCGGCAGCGATTAGACGGTTTGCTTCAGCGAGGATATGGTAGGTAAGCACAGTAACAGTAGTAGTTCCGTCACCGGCGACATCATTCATTTTGTTAGCAGCTTGCTTAATCAGCTCAGCGCCGACCTTTTCACCCAAGTGTTCATCGTCGTTTTCTGGTAGATCAACTGCTTTCGCAACGGTCACACCATCATGTGTAACTGTAGGATTGCCATAGCTTTTGTTGATTATTACATTACGACCTTTTGGTCCCATTGTTACTTTGACGGCGTCATACAGCTTTTGTGCCCCACTCAAGACTCGTCGTCGCGCGTCGTCGTCATAAAATATTTTCTTTGCCATAATTACACTTATTTCCTTTCTTAAAACACCTAGCTAATAATTGCTAAGATGTCGCCTTCTTTATCTTCTGTATCTGTTGATAGTACGAGGTATTCCTCACCGTCCATTTTGATCGCTGGTTTGTAGGTGCTGTATAGGACGCGGTCGCCCTTTTTAATGTCTTTGACGTCGCTACCAACTGCAATTACTTCTGCAATTTCAGTTTTTTCCTTGGCAGCATCAGGTATATATAGTCCTGAAACTGTTTTGTTTGTGGTCTTTTCTTGCTTGGCAAGAACTCGGTGACCAAGCGGTTTAATGCTTTTAGCCATTGGTTACTCCTCACACTTTATGAACTATTTAGGTAGTGAGTAGAATAACATTGGCACTCTCACCATGCAAGTGCTAATTTATAGTTCTTCAATTGGAATTTCTACGATTTCTCCGTCATCTGTTTCTTGGACGGAAAAGCCCATGCTTTTCCTCCAACCTAAATATGCCTCACCTCTTTCTGCTGGGTCATCAGAACCCCACTTTTCAAGCAGTTCAACATCCATTCCACCAAGTGCTAGTGCCATCGTTGACATTGGTACAGCTTCTGCGATTGAAGCACACCTATGAAGAAATTCTGTATAAAGTATGTCGTGCTCAGTTTCGGTTAGAGGAAGTCGATCATCCATTACATTATTATAACAGAAACAAATGAATAAGTAAAATTAACTACCCTTGGCGTTGTTCGATGGCGGCAAGCATCACGACCGCCACAACTGCTAGTCGGCGATCGACGGTGCTGTTCTGAAACTGTGCGTTCAGTTTCACAGTAAATGGATTAAAGTTCTGCTTCACGAATCCGATTTGTGCTCCATTAGCATCTGTCATATGGAAATTCTGCGGGATTAGGTTGGTTAGAAATCGGCGCAGCAGAGCCATTAACATGCTGTCCTCTTTGACTGTGCCAATCACCTGTTCGTTTGCGTCCCAGATTTCCCATTCGTCTTGCAAGATTGATTTCCAACCTTTGCGCTTCACAGAGCCGATCTTCTGATTAGTAGCGCTATCAAACACATCATAAGTAATGCCTAGATCGATAATTTTTCTTGCCCCAATACGCAGTATCTCTTTGGTTCTCGCCTCATCGGCATAGAGTCTGATATCTTCCTTGAGTTTGAAGGCTTTGAGCTTGGCGTTCATGACGGGTTGCCCATCTGGAGTTTCGACAAATACAGTAGCTCCTAGAAACTGCCAAAACTTCTTGCGAATTACGTAATTATCTTGATTAAATCTTTCGTCCATCTGTTTAACTCGCTTTCTCATTACCATTAATGATTGATTCTATTACCTGTGCAGTATCTTCCCAGTTCTCAACAGCAATTGTTTCAATGCCCATTTCCTTGACTGGGTAGTCATTACCGCCTGGTTTTAGGTTATCACCAATAAACAGAATGTCTGCTTCAGTTACATGGTTAATTTTCATCAACTCACGCATACCAAAAGCTTTATCGATGCCCTTCACTGTGACATCGATACTGGTTGTGCCTCCAGCCCGGAATTCGTATTGGGGCATCTTGCTCTGGCAGAGGTCACGAAGTGCATACTTCTTATGATGATTTGGGTCCCAGGCGTATTTGTCCTCTGGAGTTGCCTTTTGTCCCAGTGCCGAAAAGGTCACTTGGGTTTCGCGGTCTTCGATAATCTCCCCCGCTGGCGTTTCACACCAGTACCCGAGTTCACGAGCACACGACTCGAGCGTTTCAGCGATTTTCTTGCGATCTTCCTCTGGAATTGGCTGTTTGTATATCGTTTGCCAACT
>CAZFKV010000090.1:0-2586 GCA_964519575.1 uncultured Candidatus Saccharibacteria bacterium
TTGTCGATGTTGGAAAAGTCATACCAGTAGAGAAATATGGTGGACTTGATGCTTATGAACGCTACCTCAACATCCACGAACTGTAATTATCTGAAAACTACTAGTTGACTTTAAAGCAATAAAATGCTAAAATTAAGATGTAGTTAAAGACAAATAAACAAAAAATGCCACAAGAAACACCAGAACAGGTTGACGATGCATCTGAATCAGCAGAATTGCCCCCTTATTTACAAAGATGGAGTGATACGATTGCTTCGCAGAGAATGCTACATGAAGAGATGGGATGGTACGGAGACGATAGTTATTTAGACCGATCACAAGCAGAACTTGATGATGCCATTCGTCGCCATCAAGAAATAGAGCGTAACTTTCCAAAAGCTCGTTTTGGAGATTCAAGCGATAAGGAGCCAGCACCGGAATGGCGACCGATGGTGGTCGTCGAGCGACCACGAACAGGCCGGCCAGAAGCACCGCGCCATACTGGCAAGAAGGTGATTGCAACCTTGGCTGCTGGGCTTGCTATGACTAAAGGATTCTTCTGGCTAAATGATGATCACAAAGCTGAGTCGACAGCACAAACTACGATTGAAGACGTTAACACGATTTATAACCTTGGTGATCACGTTAGTTTATATGTTCCTGAACAAACCCTTGAGGAACAAAGAGAAGCTGTCGACGGCATGACGAATCCAAGGTTGCAAAAAATCGCCGAGCATTTGCTCGATGTTGAAGAATCGGCTCGTGCGATAGAACTTGCTAGCAGAGGTAGTTTTGAAGCTGAAGAAGCGCGGAAAATTGCTGAGGAGATTGATGATGATGCGCTACGCAGGAAGACAGAGCGAGCACTTGATCGTCAGGCTGCAGCAGATGCCATCGCATATGCTGACAATAGCTACAATTTGTACGCTGACGATGAAGTTGAAGGCCTATTGGATGATATTGATCACGATCCGATCCGCAGGCAGGCTGAACAAGCAGTTGATGCTCTAAGAGGCCGTGACGCCATTAATGAAACTGAACTAAACTACGGCATACGTACTGATAAAATTGATGAAACACTTGAATCGATTGGTAACGAGAGGGTTCAAGATATCGCTGAGGAAGGCGTTGATCTTGCGGAATCAGTCACCAATGACGAAGCAGTTGCTGATACTGTTGCTCAGCTGGAAGGCATTGCTGAAACAGCCGAGGGAAGGTTTGAGATAGCAGTTGATAGGGCAAGGCCAGATCTGCAGCAAGCTGTATACGATGCTAATTTTCGAACTAGTGATTTGACAACCCAAGTCCTTCATAAGGCCAACCAAGTTGATACCCCGGCTGGTGCAGAATTTACTAATGATATTAATAATCGCGAGTCAATTCGACCTTATATTGTAGAGACCTCAGCGGGTACCTATATAGATACAATCAGTTGGGAGGATGGAGAATTTGAGCAGATCGAAAAGAAATACTTTGCTGAATTTACTGTAGAAGACGGCGAACTGAAACTAGAGAGGCCAGCTGAAGACTCAGTTGATAACGAAACATTTCACCAACTCGAAGTCGTTGTTGACAATCTAAAACCTTTCATACAAGCGGGGATGGAAAGTGGCAATATCTCTAGGGTGATATTTATGGAAGGATCAGACTCACCTGCGTATGATCCTGTGACTCGAGAAATTATTGTGCCAATACCACATGACGGGACTATGTCGATGAATCAGCTTACTGCTGCATTGATGCATGAAACAGTTCATGCTCTAACTAGACCTGCTTACGCTGGAGACGTATTAACTGAACAACAGTTCAATCAGTTCGCCTCAGTTTGCAATACACTGACAACAAATGTCTATGATCAGTATGAATTGGCGGTCTCAAATTTAGCAGGTCAGGTTGACCAGCTGAAGAAGTATCTTCCAGAATCGCAGCACATCGTTATAGACACTTTTCGTGATCATCTTGCGGACGGTACGCTTGAGGAAGAAATTATAACTAGTAGCGTGTACAGTACCGGATTGGGTTTACCGTTGATCTGTGGGGCACCACAATTTATGATTATGCTAGATGATATAGCTCGTTATAATGGTATTGAGGCGGTTAATTTTTCTGATGATGCTGAAAATAGTGATGTGCTTGTTCGACTCATGGATTCTTGGGATAACGTAATTAGAAATCTCTCTGTCTACGGACAGCTCAACGAGGCTAACTATATCATTACCGATGATCCAGAAAAGGAAAGTTATGGTCATAGTGCAGATAACGCCACTGAACTAATGGCCACAGTAGGAGATATTGCTATTAATTTTGGTCCAGAATTTGTTCAGACTGTTCGGTCATTTCCAAATCCGGCTGACCAGCAAGCCGCAGTTGAAGTTATGAGACTGACATTCGATTTTATGCGTGAAGCAAATCCAGGACTGAGAAGTGTTCTTCCGAAATACGAGGAAACACTTATCTCGCAGATTTACGCATAACATTACATGGAACAATCCTATTACTATCTTCTAGCGCATGTTGTGGATAGTTGCGCAGTCGAGGATAGTATATCAAAACTGGCACTCTTGCATTGAGAGTGCTAGTTTTGATATACTGGCACTACTAACATAT
>CAZFKV010000091.1:0-2457 GCA_964519575.1 uncultured Candidatus Saccharibacteria bacterium
CAGCCATTGTGTATCTTTACAACGCCTGCGCACCGTAGCCTTGGCGAAGGTGTGAGATCATAAAGAAGTGTGTCCTGTTCGTGGCTTTTGAGATACTTTTGCCATCAAAAGTGTCATTACTTTGTTTCTTTGGAAAAGAAAGGGTTGGTTTGCGACACTTTGCGGTCAAAGTGTCATAGGAATTGGTTCTTGGATAGAACAAGCAGGTTATACTTATTGTTATGGAAGATATTGTGTGGTCAGTTAGTGAATTCATCGCCGTCACCAATCAAACACTTGAAGGCGCATACCCGAGAGTGTCAATTGTGGGTGAAGTGAGTGGTTTCAACGAATGGCGTAATCAATTGGTATTTTTCGATTTGAAGGATGAAGGTGGGGTCGTGAATTGTATGGTCCCTTTGAGCTCCCTCGGCTTTCAGTTCGAGGAAGGTATGCAAGTTCAGATTATCGGCAAACCACGATTGACTGCCAAAGGACGTTTCAGCATCTCGGTCGGCGTCGTCATTCCACATGGTGCTGGAGCATTACAGCGGGCATTTGAACTGCTCAAAAAGAAGCTCGAGAATGAAGGGTTATTTGACGATCAGCGTAAACGAGCGCTACCTGACTACCCAGAAAGGGTAGCTGTTATTACGGCAGGGCAGTCTGCAGCATGGGCTGACTTCCAGAAGATAGCGAAGGAGCGCTGGCCGTTGGCTCGTCTGGATCTGTATGACTCACAGGTGCAGGGCGCAACAGCAGCAAGCCAAATAGTCTCAGCCGTCGAAGCCGCAAACAGCGCATCTGAATTAGCTGATGTGCTCGTCATAGTTCGTGGTGGAGGGAGTCTTGAAGACCTCCATAGTTTTAATGATGAACACGTCATTCGTGCCGTAGCAGGTAGTCGAATTCCGACAGTCAGTGGAATAGGGCACGAGAGCGATACAACACTAATTGACTATGTGAGTGACCGGCGCGCCTCAACACCAACCAACGCAGCCCAGATTGTGTTTCCGGATAGGGAAATAGCTAAGGCATCGCTACTGGACGCAAAAAATAATCTGCTAAGCATCATTACGCAAAACTTGAATCAGCACAGACACCGTATCCACATTAGTCTTGGGGCGCTCGAGCGCCTAGGAGGAACTGGAAGAATTAGAGAGCAATTGCGCACCAAATATACGTATTTAATGCAGACTGAGCAAGTGAAACTGCAACAAACACGCGTACGTGTTCGTGGCTTGCATTCACTTCTCGATAGTCTGAATCCTAAGCTTGTGTTGAAGCGAGGTTATGCAATTGTCCGCGTTGGCAATCAGCTTGCCTCTACAGCTGATGTCAGTATCGGTGATACACTAACAGTAGAACTATCGAAGAAAATTATTAAAAGTGAGGTAAGTGATGTCCAAATCAGAACCTAAAGTTAACGACTTATTCGAGGAATTAGATAATATCGTTGAATGGTTCAGTTCAGATGATGTTGACCTAGAAAGTTCACTCGAAAAATACGAGCGTGGACTTGAAATCATCGGACAGCTGGAGAAGAAACTCGATACTATCGATAGCAAACTGGAAATAATTCACAAGAAATTTAAACAGTCCGGAAGCTAGATGAGCGTATTCTTCTGGATTGTCTTTGCAATTGCAATTCTGCTGGCTATATCGATTGTAAATGGTGCGCCGTATTTGCCAACACCTAGCAAGCAGATAGAAACGGCATTCAAGCTATCGAAGTTAAAAAAGGGTGAGAAGCTTGTTGATCTCGGATCTGGCGATGGAACAGTGCTTGTTTATGCCGCAAAACGCGGGATTGACGCGACAGGCTACGAGATTAATCCATTGCTATGGCTAATATCCTCGATTAGATTATTGCCGTATCGCCAGATTGCGCGAGTAAAGCTAACCAGCTTCTGGGGTCAGCCACTGGGCAAATTTGATGTAGTTTTCGTTTTTCTAATCGGACATCATATGCAGCGGCTTGAAGATAAATTATCTGCAGAACTTAAAAATACGCGAGTTATTAGTCACGCCTTCGAAATCCCTAGTCGCACAAGCAAACAAGAAAATGGCGTGTTTCTGTATGAGTACGGTAAGTAACTTGACAAAAAGCATAACAACTGCTAAAATACTCATTAGGTTATAAATATAACAAAAAAATTAAATAAAAGGATAATAATTATGGGAACTACAATACAAGAAAGTGCTGCGATTGCCGAAGGACTTGATGATCATGAAGACGATCAAAGTTTACCACTAGATTTAATACGTACAGATTTAAAACTTGGAGAATCCGTTTCGGATGATCAAGTACGCGAATTGCAAGGTAATCTCAGACGAAGCACAGAACGTATCCTGAGCGAAGAAGCTGTAGGCACGGAAACAGGTCTTAGTGTCGATGTTTTAGACGAGGGCGAACGTGCAATGTTTGATGCGCTTACTGAAGGACCAATCCAAACACACGGACTATTCGGTTCGAAG
>CAZFKV010000092.1:0-2442 GCA_964519575.1 uncultured Candidatus Saccharibacteria bacterium
AAACATTTTGAGGAAAGCTTAGCCCTCGCTACCGGAGCGAGGGCTTTCTTTATAGAATTTTTCACTGGCATAATGATTTGTATGAACTGTACTTGCTCTATGAGATAATCAACTGATGGACGCCGACTCGTTATTTATTGTGAAAGTTATTTCTTCATTTATTGTTGGCGGTGGATACATTGCACTCGTGACTCGTGTTTCTGAGGTTTTAGGAGCAAAAATTGGAGCTGTGATTACTGCAACACCAACAACAGCACTTATCGGCATGATTTTCTTAGCACTGAGCGGGAATGAATCAGATCTAGCTAGTGCATCGCCAGGAATAATTGTTGGATTAGGAGCTGGAATTACCCTCATTGTTTGCTACGTTCATCTCCATAAAATACTCGGCACTCTAACAGCTCTGCTCACAAGCATTATCATTTGGTTTGTCTTTGTTTTTCTAATGGGACAACTAGATATTACAACTACCGCATCTACGGTCGTATTATTCCTAATTGTCTATGCCATCTCAGTATTTGCACTACGAGAGATTCCTGAACACAAAGCTGAGAAAAAAGTTGTGACAATAAACATGCTATTAATGCGAGCATTGTTTGCGGGCACTGTAATCGCGAGTGCACAAATTGCAGCTCGAATTGTTGGTCCATTTTGGGGTGGAATTGCAACTTCGTTTCCGGCTATGTTCATCTCTACTATTGTGATTATAGAGAGAGAACAAAGTCATCATTTTACAGCATCAATAATCAAGCATTTGCCCCTTGGTATTTTTTCAATTCTCGCTTTCGCCATCACCTTAGGGATTACAGCAGAAAAAATCGGCAGTGCGGCTGCTATTTTAGTAAGCTTTGCAGTGTCACTGCTCGTGTCATATTTTGTGTATTTGTATAAAAGCCGATAGACTTTTATCACTCTCTGTTTTTAATAATTATTCTGTTAGAATAATTAAGCATATCAAGCAATTTTCACGGGGATGTGGTGGAATTGGTAGACACGCTAGTTTTAGGAACTAGTGCCGTAAGGCGTGAAGGTTCAAGTCCTTTCATCCCCACCAAAATCAAGACCAGTCTTTGAGCTGGTTTTTTATGTTGGTACGGTTTTGAAGTTATTGAACCTTAAATATCTCTGATATTTCCAGTGCAAACTGCGAGTGAAGTGAGCGACAAAGAATTCTCTCATTCATTTCTGAACTGATTGAGCAGTAATAATAAACGATAGCGAGTGCTGTTCTTTCATCTCCACTAAATTGACTATTTTATGTTTTTATGATAGTGTATACTTTATGTCGCATCATGATTCCTCTGATGAAATTGAGTTTACAGCTCAAGATGTACTCATGGCGTCTACTGAAGTGAGAGAGGTGTTTTCTGATACATTAGATCAGCTTACAGCATTAAAATTACCTCAGATAACCGTGCGTGAAACAATTGATATTGATGATGTTATCGATGGTTATGCAGAAAGCGGTGCTGATAAAGTAGAGATTAAACGTACCTTAGCCATAGACTTTACGGCTCCCGAAGCTGATCAATGCACTGAAGAAATTGAGATATGGGTTACTTCTCGCAGTGACGCTGAGAATGAAGAACTAATGCCGTGGGATAAACGGAACTGGTGTCTTGCTTTTAGTCCAATTGATAAGGAAGGAGAGGTAACAACAAAGACCTCCGATTGGCTGCCCTCCTTAATGACAGATTTACATGGACCAGTTGGTGACATCTTAAGGTTTACGAGTAATGCAGCACAAAGCTCACGCTACACTGGCCGAAGCCCGTTAGGTGATAAAGGCGAGATTCTCTATGATGAAACATTTGATCAGTTCAGGACTTTAGTTGCACCATTTATGCAAATTCATGCGAAAAAGGTTGAGTGGCAAATATGGGAATTTAAGCAGGAGGATACGACTATTAAAGTCCATACAACTTCCGCGCAGAATGGACTAGAAGATCCAGTACATGAGCGGAACCTTATTGATATAAGTGATGGAACTAGGAACTGGCAATATATACACTCTCCTCTTACTGGAACCCCTGAAACCATATCGTTTTATGAAGCTGATGGTAAAGAAGTAGAACAGCCTGAGTTAGATCCTGAGAAGATGATCGAGACTCATAGGGCAATGATCGAAGAGCAGCAAGCCTTGCAAAGAGCAGGCGTTTACGACCCAACTGAAGGTAAATATCGAAGTTTAATTGGATATATTCAAAAATTTTTAGGAACAAGCGACGCAAAAAGCTAAATAATTACATAGGCATTAGAAGTTACAGTCAACTCAGTATTTCTACTCTTATTTGGTTCCAAAGCAAACATTGAAGGTCCACCAGTTAATCTGTATAATTCAACATATGAAAACCATCCTTATCACTGGTGCCAGTTCGGGTTTCGGATTAGCAACCGCGGAATTATTGGCAAAAGACGGGCATAAGCTCATCCTACTTGCAC
>CAZFKV010000093.1:0-2280 GCA_964519575.1 uncultured Candidatus Saccharibacteria bacterium
AGTGTAACAAATTCTTCGATTGAGTTAGCTACTTTCGCCCCTGAAGTACGTAATGCTTCGCGCTTTGCAGTGGCTGTCTCGTCCTGCAACCGGGCTAAGGCCTTGGCGTGACCAAATTGTACTGGCTGATCGAAGCTCTCCCCGATGACACCAGCGATGTAACATACAACTGGTTTAGTAACCTTACCAGAGCTGATCAGTTCAGCAAGTTCATATTCATCATGACCACCAAGCTCGCCGTAGTAGACAATTGCTTCCGTGTTTGCATCGGCTTCTGCCGCAATGAATGTTTCTTTTGGATTCGTGGTTGGAAAACGATCTCCTCCGAAACAGAGTGCGAAGCTCAAGTGATGTCCTGCATTGGCAACTATCGTAATAATTTCGTTAATCATGCCACCAGATGCGGATAGCACTGCAATGTTACCAGGTTTTGCCAGGTTATTGTTATCGACTTGCCGCCAATCTGTTCCACCGACGGCACCAAGCTTGAGGCTGCCTGGTACAATCAAGCCCACACCAGCAGTTCCAACCAGGATCTTACCCTTGGTTTGATAGTCATCAAAGAGTTTGAGCGCGAATTCTTCAGGAACGTCCTCGGCAAAGATGTGTCCTCCAAGTGCATGGGGAAATTGAGTAAAGAAATCAGTCGTAGAGAAAAAGGCGCGACGACCAGAGTTGATGTTAAACATCCAATGTACATTTTCTAGATGGCTCGCTGCATGCTTTGCTGATGTGTAACACGGAATCAGAACTTCCTTTTTACCCCAAAAGAACTTCTGAAATTTATTACCAGCAGTGATGATGCCAACGATACTTGGAGTCTTTCTACCGCTCATAAAATCAAAATCAAGCACACTTTGAATAATTGGCCGATGGTTACCAAGCACGAGGATGCTTTGTTCTTCTGATCGGATTTTTGCTATATCAAGACTCACGACACATACTCCATTGCGCGCGTAATCGCGTCAGTTAATACGATGTCAGAACCCGCTACACTACCAAACAAATCATGTTTTTCGAGAAATGACTTCATGTTGGCGAGGCCCTCTTTCTCATTTGGGCCACCACGTCGCACAAATACTTTGATGTTGGCAGTTTTCATCTGTGTCGTCACCTCGGTCATTGCTTGGACTACGCCCTTAAACGTCTTTTTAACGTCGGTAAAGTTAGCAACACCGCCAGCAATAACCAATGCTTTTTTCGGTGCTGTTGATTTGAGCATTAAGGAAAGCAGTTCTTTAGTATAGAGGTAGCTTTCTTCTGTAGTTGGTCCACCACTGTATTCTCCATAGTTGCCGATCTCAGTGCCCTTGCCTTGGTTTTGTGCTTCGTCAGCAATCGTGATACTAGCACCTCCGCCAGACAGCAAGAGCCACAGACTACCATTCGGGTTGAGTACACGGAGCGAAAATGCAGATGGTGAATTGTCATCGAGTTCTGCAACAGCTTCTTCTTCTGGTGTTTTCTGACGCGCCTCGACTACATCAGCCTCGGTCCAGGCTTTGGCGAAATACTCGCCAGCAGAATCAGCTAATACGGCTGCATCGAGTAGATGAACTTGATCGTCCTGGATAACTATCGGGTTTATTTCAATCAGACTCAGGTGTTGTTCGTTCATTGTTTGTACGAGCTTTTCAATAAGCTCTGTTGGAATGGCAGAGGGGTTATCAGGGTAGATCGTAGTACTAACAGAATCGACAGAATCTTCGATATCTATACCGCCATGCTGTGAATAAGTGATCGAAATACCCTCTCTTGTGCGCTCCAGCGACAGATAATGCTCTTCATTATCCCCGTGTGGAAGCATCGGTTCGGCGATAAAACGGCTATAGCCCTTAGATGCGAGCTCCTCGACGGCGGCTTTCGCGTCATTTTTAGATACATTCAGCTTCAAAAGGCCCTGTTTACCCCTTTTTTTGACGCCCTGATCGATCTTTACGATGTAGTTGGTATCAGTAGCCATCTTCTCAATATCCGCGTCCAGAGAGTCCATATGCAGTGCAATGCCCTGATAATCGTCTATCAGCATCGTTTTTGCGCGAAATTCACTTAATTTGACTCGTGCCATGGCTATTAAGTATCTATTATTCCTAGATAATTCTCAATCTTACGCCGCCCTTTTTTCCGTGAGATGATTGCGAGCAGCAACAAGACCTGAACCAACCGCCAGGGCAACCACTCCAGCACCTGCCTTTCCGACGTTATCAATTGATTTTCGTTGTGACCAACTATATTCAGGGGTTGCGTCATCAATATCATCAATTTGTTCTTGAGTTGGGT
>CAZFKV010000094.1:0-2250 GCA_964519575.1 uncultured Candidatus Saccharibacteria bacterium
CATCTCCAACGGCGTTTTTCCATGACAATGCCAGCTACGATAAGGAACGTAACTGCTACGTGGTTGATTTAGAACGTAAGATTCTAGTCTTCCTTGAGCAGCCCAATCCTAAGCTACAGGAGAATCTTCGCCCTGTAATGTCACATGATAAGAAAGAAATTTCGTACAAAATAACAGATAAGAATCAAAAAGGTTCGAACCGTGCGAAGAACATTGTAATCCGTGGATTTGCTGCAACAATATTTTGTTCAGCAGGCATGCGTCTAGACGAACAAGAAGCTACTCGTGCAATCCTACTCAGCCCTGAAACAAGCATCGAGAAAGTGCTTGAGGGCGTGCATATGGCTACCCTGCGTAGTGCAAACAAGACAGAGTTCTTAGCTGAAATTGAGGCAAGTCCTGAACGTCAACAGCTTAAAGACCGTGTGTTGGCAATCAAACAAGAACACGTAGATGACATCGTAGTACCTGACCCTGCAAGTATTGAGCGTCGTTTCTTAAGTACCGTTCAATCAACTAAACCTCGTCACCAGCGTGATGTGAGCCACCTATTGTCTATCATCAAGTGCATAACCCTCCTAAACGTCTGGTATCGTCGTGATGAAAACGGAATCGTTGTTTCAACACAATCAGATATAGATCAGGGCTTTGAGGTATGGCAGAAGATCAATAAGAGCCAAGAGCTTAACCTTCCACCCTATACATATGAGTTCTATAAAAAATACATCGTACCGATCTACGTGGCAAAGAATGAGGGTCGTGAACTAACTTCAAAAACAATCGGTAGTGATGTAGGTGTTAGTCGTAAAGAAATCATTCACCGTCACTATGAACTTGAAAGTCGCTTACCTAACGACGATATTCTACGCCGTCAAATCTTACCAATGCTGGAAGCAGCAGGTTTGATTACTCAAGAAAAAGACCCCTATGACAAGCGTAACAAACTGATCTTTCCTCAACTGATCGAACCAGAACAATATAGTGGTGAGCACGGTGGGTCTGATCATGTCTAAAAAACCTGCACCACCACCAATAATTGAATATGAATACGTCGATGACGGCGATACACGCACTGTGGAAGAAGCTTTCAACTATTTGTTCGATAAATATTTCGAACACATTGAGAGTGCTTCTAAGGAGTAATCATTGATATTTATTTATGAATGTTTATAATGGAGATTATAATGGCAGACAAAAAATATTACACAGTCCAAGAAGTCGCAGATTTACTAAAACTGCACTGGCAAAGTGTACTAACCTACATCAAAAACGGAGAGCTTGAAGCTGTAAAACTTGGTAAAGGTTACCGTATAAGCCAACAAGCACTAGATTCATTCATCGCAAAACGCACAACCAAAACGAAAGGAACAAATTAATGTTGAGGGCAGCACTTTATGCTCGTGTGAGCACGGAAAATCAAAAAGACGAACAAACAGTAAATGTTCAATTAGCCGAGATAAAGACAGCGATCATCAATGACGGAAATACACTCCTTGAGAGCTGTATTTATGTAGATGAAGGTTGGTCAGGTGCTATTCTGGAACGCCCTTCCCTCGATCTGATGCGTCAGGACGCTCGTGAGAAAAAGTTCGATATTTTATACGTCTATGACCGTGGACGCTTGGCACGTAAATTCGTCTACCAGGAAATTGTCATCGAGGAGCTTAATAACCTCGATGTAAAGTTCAAGAGCCTTCACGACATTAATGGCGAAACCAGTGAAGAACAGCTAATGGGTGGCGTGATGGGACTCTTCCATGAATATGAGCGTATGAAGATTACAGAACGCTTTCGCATTGGAAAACTAAATAAGGTTCGCTCAGGTAAGTTACTTGGCTATCAAGCACCCTACGGTTATGACTACATTCCCATAAAGGGAAAAGGCTTAGATAAGGTTAATGGTAAGTTCGTCATAAATGAAGAAGAAGCCAAAGTGGTCAGAATGATATTCGAATGGATTGGGGTTGAATGCATATCAATTAAAGAAGTGATACGCCGCTTGTACGATATGGGTATCCCTCCTAAAAAACAGAAACGTGATACTTGGACGAACGGTCCTATTCACCGCATGCTGAAGAATGAAACCTATACAGGTAAACATTTCTATTACAAATCAGAAAGCGTTATCACGAAAAACCCGACTGCTAAAACTACCAAGAAATACCAGCATCGTCATTCTATGAAAGGCAGTCGTAAAACCAGACCACGTGAGGAATGGCTGGAAGTGGAAGCACCTCGCATCATTAGTGA
>CAZFKV010000095.1:0-2102 GCA_964519575.1 uncultured Candidatus Saccharibacteria bacterium
AAGAAGTGTGTCCTGTTCGTGGCTTTTGAGATACTTTTGCCATCAAAAGTGTCATAGACATTTGCTACTTTGGTAAAAGTAGAGAGACTTTTTGCCATTATGCAAAATTAACGCTTTTGGCATTTGGGACAAATATGCGTTCCTCTTCCGGCGACGCGGATCTTCTCGATTGTCGTTCCGCAACGCGAGCAAGGTTTGCCTTCGCGTCTGAAGACCTTGGCAAAACCAAGGTAACTGCCTTTTTTGCCCTCGGCGTTGACGTAGTTTCGGTCACTGCTACCACCTTTATCGATCGAGAGTTGCAGTACATCTTTGATCTCTACGAGGAGCAGCTTCAATTTGGCATCACTGACATCTTTTACTCTAGTCGCTGGATGAATTTTGGCAGCAAACAGCGATTCGTCGGCGTAGATATTGCCGACTCCAGCTAGGACCGTTTGGTCTAAAATGGCGGCTTTGATGGTCGTTCCAGCGCGTTTTCGTACCCGCTCGATAAATTTTGTACTCGTAAAGTCATCGCTCAGTGGCTCTGGACCAAACTCGCGTATAAACTCGATGTTTTCGACTTCGACGGTTGGAAATAATTTGACCCAACCGAACTTTCGCTGGTCGTTAAAGAAAAGGTTTGAGCCGTCTTTGAACGTGAATGTAACGCGAGTAGATTTGTCTGGCAAAGAATTCACTAATGAATCATTGGGGTGTCCTGCTCCAAACCGTGATTTTTCTTTTTTCTCTTGTCTTTTATCTTTTATCTGTTTTTGTGAGTACTCCACAAAAACTAATTGACCAGTCATTTTCAGATGTATCAGCAGTGAATATTCTGTGCTGAGATCAATAATCAGCACTTTGGCCCGCCGTCTGACATCAATGATTTTGCTGCCGATCAGAAACTCATCAACATCACTTTTGGCATTCGGAAAGCTCTTATCCCAGTCGTGCTTCACAGAAGACACTTCGCGCTTCAGTATCAGCGCGTGTAATCCTCTTTTGACTGTCTCAACCTCAGGCAACTCTGGCATAGCTCCCAGTATGCGGGGTCAAACTAAGTGTGTCTAACGATCAGGATCAGGTGCTGCCTCTGCGACATCTACTGCCTCAGGCCCTGTATAAGCTTCAGTAGGCGTTAGCGAAACATCATCGAGCCAAGCATCTGCGAGTGGGTCTTGTGCTGGTTCTCCCGTATCTAAAGTGACCGGCGCATTCGAGCGAAGATAATTAAAGGTTGCATCCGCAATAGCACTACCTAAAATGATGACTCCGCTGAGTGCAACAGTGCCAGCTGCTAACAATAAGTTTCTGCGTGCAAGCCTGTTCGGGTTTGATGGATATGAGTCTTGGTTTGAAGGAGACATAGTCAACGATTATATAATGTTAAAGCTAATTTAGCAATATATTCAGTTTTTCTCATCGATCTCTTATAGCTCACCCCAGGTTTTGCCGATTTTAGTGTCTACAGTTAGTTTGATTGGTAACTTCGGATAGACAGCCTCCATGGTTTCTTTCATCAGTTTGGCTACATCCTCTGCTTCGGACTCATCGCACTCAACCAAAATACTGTCGTGAATTTGAAGTAGCTGTGATGGAGTTTCAATCTCTTCTTTTTTCTTGTTTTTCTTATTCCTGATCAAATCGAACTCTTGTTCGAGCTTGATCATTGCCATTTTCATCAAATCTGCTTCAGTCCCCTGCATTGGGTGGTTCATGGCTGCTCGTTTGGCCGCCTCTCGAACAACGAAATTTGAACTCTTGATATCGGGGGTTGGACGGCGACGACCAAAGAGTGTTTCTACATAGCCATCGTTTTTTGCTTTTTCTATCAATGAATCAATGTATTCGCGCAAGGATTTGCGGATTTCGAAGTATTTGTCGATAAAGGCTTTGCTGTCTTTGATAGTCATTCCAGTGACTTGAGAAAGCCCATGTGGGCCTTGACCATACATTATCCCAAAGTTCACTGCCTTGGCAGCGCTTCGTTGGGCAGGCGTGACATCAGTAATCGCAATACCCTGCACCAGAGCTGCTGTCTCGGTGTGGATGTCTTGGTCTTCGTTAAAAGCCTTAATCATGTCCTCATCGCCTGAGAACACAGCACAGAGACGTAA
>CAZFKV010000096.1:0-1887 GCA_964519575.1 uncultured Candidatus Saccharibacteria bacterium
CGGGAAGCTGGTGTAGGCAAAACCGTAACCTTGAGCCACCAATTCTCTGTTCAGCATTTTGCCATCTGGTGTGTAGACGTAACGAAGCAATCTTTGATAGCGGTCGCGGTTGTCGTTAAGCGGATCGGCTTCCAGTCGTACTGGCTGTGTACCGATAAATTTCTTAGTAAACTCACTGGCCGCTCGGCCAAAACATTGCACTGGTTTACTTGGATGATGCGTTTCGGGAGTATCGACCCCAATCATACGAATCTTTTCCTCGGTCCCGTTCATGTCGACACTAATGGTGTCGCCATCACTGATTCGTACGACTGCGTAATATCCCGGATCGACAGGCCCCTGTGTAATAACTTCTTGTTGTGGCTGCTGTAATGTGTAGCCACCGAGCAAGATTACGATAAGGGTAATGACAGCAGAGACTAACTTCTTTTTCTGTGATTTAGTTAGTGCCATATTTTCCTAGCCAATTATCTTTGAACTGAGTGTAGTTATCAGAGTCAATTGCGGAACGCACATCTTCCATGAGGCGAGCGAAAAAACGCAAATTGTGAATACTAAGCAATGTATTAGCGAGTAGCTCATTAGCCTGATGTAGATGCCGAACATAACTTCGAGAATAATTCTTACAGGTATAACAATCACAAACATCCTCAATCGGACGCTGATCTGTTTCAAATTCAGCTCGCGCAATACTGAGTCGGCCATTGTAGGTGTACAGACTGCCATTACGAGCATTGCGGGTTGGTGTAA
This sequence comes from uncultured Candidatus Saccharibacteria bacterium, assembly GCA_964519575.1. Classification (GTDB taxonomy): domain Bacteria; phylum Patescibacteriota; class Saccharimonadia; order Saccharimonadales; family JAGPDM01; genus CAZFKV01. Next base: position 751 of record CAZFKV010000096.1, read on the forward strand.
CGCAGTCAAACGTATCACAGCCAGCTTCAACTGCTGACAATATATCTTCAGGTGTGCCGATACCAAGCAGATGCCGAGGCTTGTCCTCGGGCAGTTCCTCGTTGACCCATGTAATTGCTGCGGCCAAATCCTTTTTTGTGAATGCTCCGCCAATCCCAAAACCGTCAAAGTCCATAGCTCCGATAGTTTTGGCTGATAAACGGCGCAGATCCTCATAGCGCGCGCCCTGTACGATGCCAAAGAGAGCTTGATAATTATCCTGTTCGGCACTTAGTTTCTTATGTTCATTTAGACTGCGAACTGCCCATTTGTGGGTGCGGTCGAGAGCTTCCTGTTGGTATTCGTATGGTGCACCAGGGGCTGTACATTCATCGAATGCAAAGATGATGTCTGCTCCAAGTTTGTGTTGAATCTGCATGGAAATTTCTGGATTCAGATATTGTTTGGTTCCATCGAGATGACTTTTGAACTCAACGCCATCATCTGTGATCTTTGCTAGTTGTTCGTGGTCTGAAGTAATTTCGTCGTCCTGATCACCTATTTTCCCGATCCCTTGTTTGTAGGCGACACCGAGTGAAAATACTTGGAATCCCCCACTGTCAGTAAATATCGGCCCGTCATAATTCATGAACTCATGAAGTCCACCAGCTTTCGCTACGACGTCTGCTCCCGGTCGCAAAAACAGATGATATGTATTAGCTAGAACTGCTTGGTGCTTCGTGTCTTTGAGTTGTTCCGGTGTAACACCTTTGACCGTAGCTTTGGTGCCCACAGGTATAAAAGCAGGAGTTTGAATATCACCATGTGGTGTTGATATCGTGCCACTTCGTGAGAGACTAGGTCCCTTTTTATTGATAGCAAATTTAAAACTCATCTTATATAAGTGTTGCAAACTGATCCTTACTTTGCAAAGTAACAAACCTCTTCCACCTTTTGGTGGCAAAAGGTGGTCAAAAGCCACGAACAGGACACACTTCTTTATGATTTCACACCTTCGCCAAGGCTACGGTGCGCAGGCGTTGTAAAGATACACAATGGCTGAGACAACTCACTCCACTATGCTCCGTTCAGACAAGTCTCAGCCTTATATTGTGTATTTCACACTCTTTTCATCAGGAAGTGCTTTATGTTCGATCT
>CAZFKV010000097.1:0-1825 GCA_964519575.1 uncultured Candidatus Saccharibacteria bacterium
TAACCCAAGACGGCCTCCGGGCCGATTTTTATTTCTTGGATTAGTTTTAGGAAAAATATTATGAAAAATACCACATCACTAGAATTAGCAAACAATGTGGATACTTTAGCATCTAAGGTAGGCACTCATAGTCAGTTCACCCGGCATGCAGTACCACGCCCAAGGAAGAGAAACTTCAACTACATTGGTCGATCTCTAGCGGCAGAGCATGAGAGGGGTCGAAATCAAGTTCTTGTTATTAGTGGAGCAATCGCTGCTGGCAGAATTGCACTCAATGGGTCTGTTGAGGCTGGCACGTCGACAGTAGAGAAACAGGCACTGGCATCAATGGGTCAGGATTTGCAGATACAACGCTGGAGACAGTCAGTCGGCTTGAGAGTTGCTCAGATACTGTTAACTTCACAGGATTTAGCAACCGAGTCTCGAAGGACAGAAGCACTCTCGACGATTTACCAAGATATGAATTGGGATACTTTGCCAATTGTGAATGAGAATGACAGTACGACTCATGAGGAAATTACCTTCGGAGATAATGATGGCTTAACGAACAGGCTTGCAATTAGGATGCAGGAAGCAACCATTTTTGGACGAATGGGAGTTGTTTTCTTTATTGAAAAAGCCGGTCTCTTGGAAGACAAAGATCGCGCAAGCTCAAGAATCAAAATTGTTGATGACATTGATGTGATACGAGAACTAGTTGTCGAAGGTGAGGATGATTCAAATGGTGGTATGGGATCTAAGCTAGATGCAACAGAAGGACTTTTGGCAGAAGGTATTCCAGTCTGGTTTGCACCATCATTCGTAGCCCAAGGCCTTGAAAGAACACTTGCTGGAGAGGCAGGGACCTTGTTCGTCCCAGAAGACATTGCGGCTTAACGAGTCTGAATATTACAAGTGAAGCTAAGTTTGCACTTCCTGTAACATTAACTATAAACTCGACAAATAGTAGAAAATATTCTATACTAAACATATTAAGAAAGGCTTTCTATGGCTTCAGGCGAAGGCGCTGATCTAGCCGAGATCGCGCGTCCAGAAATTGACAGACAAATCATGGGCAATGTTATTGAATTGCTCAAGATACCAGAGGCGCAACTGGATGCAGAGGTTTGGGATGGCATTGGTCACGAATTTCACTGGAAAAATGAGCCGCGGCATACCGTTGAAATTGTCAGCACTAAGAGTCCATACGAAGAGATGGTGTTGGTTCATAGTAAAATAGGGCTACTGCATCATACTTACCATATCGATACAACTAGAGAAAAGACAGACGACGATCCAATCACAGAACCTGGCAGTCAAGTGTTAATAGAAATGACTAGATCGCTCGACTCGGTAGTATTACATGCATTAAAGCCCGGGGCTTTGCTCTCACTTGTGCATTCGTCAGTGAATGCCGGAGAAGTGTATGTTGGGTCTTTTCTTTCGCACAAAGTTGCAAAGAGAGGTGATGCCCACTTTAGCTACGCCAGATTGGTCGATGAGACCATGGTGGAGCTTTATTCCAAAGAAAGGGAGCTCCACAATGTAAACGGTGAAAAGCTATCAGATACCACGAGTAGTGTGAGGGTGGTTACCGTCGATGGCTCTGAGGCTACTATGACAATAATTGATACTAATGGTGAAGCCAGAAAGGGGACATTTACCGTCGGTGCTGATGGAGAGGTCGATCCATACGAATACTTTGAGCTACTGAAACAAGCTCCCGAAGAACTAGAGCTTGAAGAGGCAGATCTGGCGGACAAAGAAGCAGTGGCTCGTCATTTATCTGGGTTACTGACCCAAAATCAGGACTAGCGTTCACCAGTAAAGTATTCGACAGCTCATT
>CAZFKV010000098.1:0-1822 GCA_964519575.1 uncultured Candidatus Saccharibacteria bacterium
ATTTCTGGATCCTTTGTTTTACTGTTTCTGAATTAGCCAACCAATATTTAATTCTTTTTGCACCTTCGAGATCCCATTTCCTGATTCTAGGAATCGTAAGCTTAGCCAAGGCTTTTTGTAGGGCGCCGTAGTCTTGCTCGTGCAAGTACTCAGGCCAATAATCCCAAGCGAATCGCATCGGGCTATGACAGTAGGTTATGTGTGGGACGTCTTCTGGTACATTGATATTCTTACTGAATGCTGGCGAGCTACTGATGACTAAGTCAAAATCACTGAAATCAAACTTTGATAAGGCTTTGGGGATAAGTGGCAGGAGAATTTTATGATTTGTTCTTATTTTAGTTGGAAGATGCTGAAGTGAAGAAGTATGAATTGTCCTATCACCAATATCATTTCCGAATAATTCTGAGTTGTACAGTAAAGCGAAAATCTCAGCTTCTGGGAATAATTTACTGAAATGAACAGCTACCCTCTCACTACCGCCATAAATTTGGTCAAACCAGTCATGAACAATAGCGATTCTCATCAGATAATCATAGCATATAGGAGCCATTCTACTTTGACCACAAAGCTAAATTAATCTGCCTGTCGACAAGATAATCATTTCTTTTCCAAAGAACCAAATCCTCCAACTTTGAATCGCAAAGTGGGGCAAACTCCTGGGCCGTCATCGAACTTGAGGTGCTCGTTGTCATATTCAACAATGCGTAAGGACGACTCCCGCTGGTCGCCCTAAAGGGTAGGTCCTTACTTTCTTATTGTTGAAATGACACTCGCAACTCAGGTTCAATTCCTTGTGCCCAGACCCTTGGCTGCCAAAGAAACAGAGCTAAAGACTCTGTTTATTCTTATGTAACCACTTTCGTCCTCAACTAGGACTCGTCAGTATAGATAGGTATCTATAGAGTGGTACGACAGGCAGACAAAAATACAGAGAAAAGAGAATACACATAAATGTGCGATAAACTTTGAGTCTCTGTACTCATGTCTGCCTATCGCACCACTGCGTCAGCTGCTGACCAGCTCTTGGCTGCTCGGATCCCACTCTTGGAAGTTGCCAGTACGGCAGCGAACAACGTGGTTCCATCTGTTACTGCGCATGTTGCTCAGCAGGATGTCGTTGTTACCCGGCAAGGCGCTGACTGCGTCGTAGCCGAGCACTTCGGCGTCAACGAAGTACGTCTTGCTGATGCGGCGGCGGGAGCCGGTGGTCACGATGCGCTCGCCGTCGAGTTCAACGACTGCACTGACGATGTCGAAGTAGAAGAACGCGAAGGCGCTGTTGGGCGCGACCCTGGCGGTCTGCTGCGGGTTGCGTGCATCGACAATGCTGGTGGTCTCCTCGGTAAGGATGACTCCGGGGTGCAGAAAAGCGACGTAGGTGGTCGTGGTTACCTGATCAGACATGCTTGCCTTTCCTCAACTTTGGCATGGTTTGCCGTCCGCTAAAAAGCGGGTGTGTATTCTCTGTGATACACAAGATGAGATTGCATTTCACTTTTTGAAATGAACTATAAACTCACCTTGTGTTTTTAAGTCTGCCTGTCAAAAAACGACTCTTCACAACTTGCAAAAAGTCGATATATATATATCACTATTGGAGTAATTTGTCAATACACTACCTCTGTTGCATGATTTAATCTTCTTCCAAGAACCAGCGCTCTACACTGCTTCCTATGACCTATGCTATGACAGATTCAGCTGAGCCAGAGGCGATGCTGTCCTTGGTTGTTATGGGCCTGCCTGCCGGTAGGCAGGTCTGGGCCTTTGAAGGAAGCCTGAAGGATGAATGTCAGAATAACAATGTAGCTAGCCGAGGATT
>CAZFKV010000099.1:0-1761 GCA_964519575.1 uncultured Candidatus Saccharibacteria bacterium
CAAGAACTGGTCCCGTTGATGCTGCAGCCGCTCTAGGTGGAACTGGCCTGATGGCAAGTGCCGCTGGAAGCTACATCCGTAGCCGACGTAGCCTGATCAAGTCACTACTGTTCCGTAAGTAATAACTCTCGCTAATATCAGCGAGCGAGAAGGGGACCAAACAAAAGTTTGGTCCCCTTAATTTTTTCCCACTCTACTATGAAAGGCCGGGCCTTTCATAGCTAATAGACATAAATTTGAAGGTCTTTGAAGGTTGTACAGGGGTAGCTGAGTAGAGTTTCTGCTCAAGTATCTTTGTACAAACTTGGTGTGTGCGGCGTGGGAAGTGGGGAGAGATGATTGGGTGTCGTTGAACGACTTCAATCAGAGCTCCCTCCACTTCTCCACGCCTAGCGCACACGATGGCCTCCCGAGGGGGGCTTGTTCCAGAGGAACCCCTACTTGCGACCGCGCAGGTTCGACCTGAGGGTCGAGGTCTTGGTGGTGGGGTCACCCTTGTTGGTGGAGCGGGTGCGACGGGTGCGCGGCTTGTCGTCGGCCTTCTTGGTCGGCGGCTTGTCGTCGGTCTTGGTGGCCTTGGGCTCGGCGTCGCCGCTGATCGCCTTGACGATCTTGACCAGGTCACCGGCGTCGCCCTTCTTGGCCTTCTTCTCGGCTTCGAGGAGCGCGTCCGCGACGTCACCGACGGTATCGTCGATGCGCTTGATCCGGCGCTTCTTGGCCTTGTTGGCCTTGTCGTCGAGTGACATGTGTGTCTCCGTTTCTTGATCGCGCTGTGCGCTAGCCTGGACGTGTGTGTCCATATTTAGTTCCCTGAGGGAGGCGTCCTATAGGTTAAATCAAATTAATCTACAAAACGCCGCCCTCATTGAAAAGGCTACAACTTTTGAGGTTCCTTACTTCATCGTGTGCGATTGCTCATGTATGTAACCCAATAACACGGGGTGCTATTAGCAACATGAGCACTGGCTAGCGACAAAAGCTTTGTCGACACCCAGTGCTCATCTACACTACGCAATCTGTTATCAATGTTCTGTTTCAAGATCTCCACCCTGAAAACGGACTATATTGTAGCAATAAACACCATAAATGTCAATACTATGTCAAATAGTAAGCATAATAAGTTTATTCACAAAGTACTTGCATTAAATAAAACTTTATGCTAATGTATTGCTTAATAACTCAAAGTCGTCGATTTTGCGTTAGGTGTAGATAAGGAGAAATCATGGAACGAGAAGATGTATTTGATGCAATTGAAGCTGTTGATGCAGCTGGTTATGATTTGGACGAAGAACTTGATTTTGCTGAAGCACTTAATGCTGTCATGGATGGTGAAATTGACTGGGAAGAACTCAGTGACGATGAATATGACCAGGTTTTAGAAGTTGCAGAGTTAGTATATCCAGGGGTTGACCCAGAAGATGCACTTGATCAGCTAATTGAAGACATTATTGATGAATTTGAAGAAGATGAAGATGAAGATGATGATGACGATGAAGAAGATGATCCTGACGAGGTAGACGACGACGAAGAAGAAACTGACGATACAACCGAATTACTCGATGAAGCTGACGATATCATAAGTGAATATCTCAGCGATGAAACACGCGATGAATTAAATGATGCAATTAACACTCTTGCCAAGCGCCGAGTAGCTGGACTTAAGGGTTCCGGTATCCGATACAAGAATCGTGCTTGGGGTCAGCGACTAATTCGACAGGCTGAAGACCATTTAGCTGATGTCATGGCGGATGCTCAAGA
>CAZFKV010000100.1:0-1668 GCA_964519575.1 uncultured Candidatus Saccharibacteria bacterium
GAAGCAGACGAAGCCCGGTAAACTTCGGAGCTTCGCAGCTTATCCCCAGTGTTCGGCGGACCGGATGTCGTGAAGCGCTCCGCGGCCACGGCGCTCCAGAAAAGGACTTGGTTCTACCGGATGCGTAACACCATCAGGGCTGTGATCGGCTTGGCGGCCGCCCTTCAACTGGGCTGCAGCGTGTGCGGAGATGAGCCATCCACCACAGCGGTGTCACCGGATGGGCACTGGGCCGCCACGGCCTACGTCCGCGACTGCGGCGCGACGACATCCTTTGTGACACATGTCGTCATGAGAGACGCCAACACGCCATTCAGGCCCTGGCAGAGCGGCGGCGGACCTGACCAAGGCTTGGTGTTCGTCATGGAGCAGCGCCCTCAGATCGCCTTCTCGTGGCACGATTCCACCAACCTGACGATCCGTGTGTCTGGCGAAGGGGGCCGCATCGTGACGAAGGAGAATCGATGGCAGAACGTAGCCATCCACTACTCCGACTAGCCAAACGGCACGGCATGTCTGTTCGAAGCGCGAGGCCGCCGAACAAAGCGATGAAGCTGACAAGCCCTGAGCGTATTGGAGGCTTGCAGCTTATCGCTGGTGTTCGGCGGACCGGATGTCGTGAAGCGCTCCGCGGCCACGGCGCTCCAGAAAAGGACTTGGTTCTACCGGATGCGTAACACCATCAGGGCTGTGATCGGCTTGGCGGCCGCCCTTCAACTGGGCTGCAGCGTGTGCGGAGATGAGCCATCCACCACAGCGGTGTCACCGGATGGGCACTGGGCCGCCACGGCCTACGTCCGCGACTGCGGCGCGACGACATCCTTTGTGACACATGTCGTCATGAGAGACGCCAACACGCCATTCAGGCCCTGGCAGAGCGGCGGCGGACCTGACCAAGGCTTGGTGTTCGTCATGGAGCAGCGCCCTCAGATCGCCTTCTCGTGGCACGATTCCACCAACCTGACGATCCGTGTGTCTGGCGAAGGGGGCCGCATCGTGACGAAGGAGAATCGATGGCAGAACGTAGCCATCCACTACTCCGACTAGCCAAACGGCACGGCATGTCTGTTCGAAGCGCGAGGCCGCCGAACAAAGCGATGAAGCTGACAAGCCCTGAGCGTATTGGAGGCTTGCAGCTTATCGCTGGTGTTCGGCGTCTAGCCGAAGGGTGTGAGAGGCAAGGCTAGTTCACATGACCGACAAACAAGAGGACCTCAAGCCGTGGTCGCTGCGGCCTCTGGCTAATCTCGTTGTCGGAGCCTACGGCGTGTTCTTCGCCATCATCGCCGTCTTCATGGTGTACGGCGTGATGACGTCGGGCCTGAACGTCATTGGGAAGCTCGGCGTTGTGGGACTGACCAGCAGCATATTGGGCTTCTTCTGGACCTTCGTCATGTGGCGTCGCTACTGGTGCAACGTCGGTTGGGACCTGTCCTTCTGGGACTTCATTTCGGGGCCCAAGCCACACGACGACTACGAAGATGCCGTCCAGGCGTGGCGTTGGGGCCGGCGTAACATAACCTGCTGGCTCGTTGGCGTGATCGCCATGGCCGTCACCGTACTGGCAGCCGTGATCGGCGGGTAACGTCCATTGCGCAAGGAAGCCACCACGACGCCGAACAAGCGGATGCAGCTGACGAAGCCTGAGCATATTGGAGCTTCGCAGCT
>CAZFKV010000101.1:0-1665 GCA_964519575.1 uncultured Candidatus Saccharibacteria bacterium
CGGCGCTGTATTTAGCGTGGATAACTATTAATGCGACTCTACCGCTATGGTTTTAAGCTAACACTTAATCTCGAATAAGTTCTCTTAGTGTGGTGATTTCACGAATTCCAGCTGGAGTTGGAGTATCGCTATGCTCTGCCTCCAGACGTTTAATCCGGATTAATTTCATTCGTGGGTCGGTTGGCATTGAGTCTTTGAACGTACCTGCTCTATCATCGATAAGCATTACTTTTTCAGCACTTATATTAATGTCATTAAAATTTAGCTCAACTTTATTCTCAAGGAAACTGAGTGATTCATTAAGTATTTTTGATTTTGAATATTGGGTAATTATGAGTGGATAATCGTTTAGACGTGGTACTAGAGATATTTTATGGTCTTGATACTCTTTAGTTCCAACTGTTATCAAAACAACTGGGTTTCCTCGTTCTTTATTCCAGTCTAAGAAAGGTTCAACATCATCAAATAAGTAGTTTACGTTATTGTTTTTCAGTTCTTCGTTAGCAACTTTAATGACTTCTATAGGATCAACAGATATGTCATCACTATAGCGAATATCGTCTAGCGGACTGTAAGGACCTGGCTTGGCGCTGATTCTATGCTCGTGTTCTTTGAGTTTGTCTGCTTGTATTGAGAATTTTCTACTGAGCATTTCGCAAAAATCATCAAAATGCTGATCAGTACGAAATGAGGTTCTATCTAGGTCAAGCATAATGAGTGTTTTCACTCGATGTTTTTCCCAGTGGCAATTTTTTGAATCCAATCAGCAATTCGAGGTGCGTCATGACGAATAAATTCCCTACCTTTACTATCCGGAGCGTCCGGTTCTGCCACGAAGTCATCTCCAATTGCTTTGTAATGAGCATTTTTGAGTATTTCTTCATCAACTTCAACTCCAAATTCACCTGCATTTGCATACCGTTCCAGTAATTGAGTTGACGGTTGTTCAGTATTGTATAGAACGTAATCGATAATAGGACCAGTGTAACGTTCAATCTCTTTCACAAAATCACTAACTTTGTAATCTCCTGTTTGACCTTTATTAGTTACTAAATTACAGATGTAAACAATCTTAGCCGATGTTTTCTCAAGCGCCTCCCGCATACCCTTTACAACCAGATTCGGTATCAGTGATGCGTGCAAAGTACCGGGAGCGATCACCACAACATCAGCATCAATTATGGCTCTGGATGCTTCTGGATTAATAGCTGAGTCTGGGTGCAAAGATACTTCTGGCTTTTCTCCCTTAGGAAATGGCAAATCATCAATCCAATGCTCACCCTCAACCTCATGACCATCACTAAATGTTAATACCAAGCGAGTATTTTCAAGCGTAACCGGCACAACTTGACCTCTAATGTTGAGTACTTTGCTAGTGGCATGGACGGCATCTCCAAAATTACCAGTTACCTTCTCCATTGTGGAAATAAATACATTGCCAAACGAATGACCCTCGAATGAACCGTTTGTGAATCGATAATTAAACAGATTACGCATTAAATCAGTTGATTGACTCAAGGCAACTAATGCTTGTCTAATATCACCAGGTGGTAAAACCCCTAGCTCATCTCGTAGCACCCCAGTACTGCCTCCATCATCAACCATACTAATAATAGCCGTGATGTTAGGCGTGAGTTTCTTTAATCCTTGCAGGATATTGAAACT
>CAZFKV010000102.1:0-1619 GCA_964519575.1 uncultured Candidatus Saccharibacteria bacterium
AGTTTTCAATTATTTACTGTATGAGAAGAGGGGCAGATATGGCCTAGCCCTACAAGGTCGTTATATTTTCCCCATCCTTCCGATTTTTGTAATTCTTGGTATAGGTTACTTCAATGAACTAATTAAAAAATCAAAAGTCACAAAAGTAATATTATCGATGCTTTTCATAGCTACCCTGTTTGGGTACAGCAGTTTAAGTGGTGTTATCAGTAGCCATAATATAATCGAAAAACCATTTCAACCGATTATGATATTTGATAGGGAAAACGCTATCAGCAAATTTGAACCAAGTATTTAGTAATCATTTAGCAAATATCTAGTCAGACTGCGACCTTGATCTATTTGTCTTTGCTCGCCTTTGCATGTTCGAGTAGGTCTTCTAGTAGAATTCTATTTATTTTTATTAAATCAGCAATTACCCCAAGAACAATTAACATGACACCAACAATAAACAGGACTGACCCAGCAATTAAGGACTGAATGTGATTACCTGCGGATTCGCCATTTATAATCACAATCAGCAGGTAACGTATAAATGGTATTAAACCAACAACAAGCGTTAATAATCCACTAGTTACTAAGATCTTAAAAGGTTGGTGCATTAAGTAACTGCGAACAATCGCAAAGCCTGATTTTCGGACATGTTCCCAGTTGTTCTTAAAGAGGCGTGATTCGCGAGTTTTTGGATTTGTCTTTACCGGGACTGAACTGATCGGAATTCGTTTACGCCCGGCATGGATGATAGTTTCCATACAATAACTAAATTCGGTAATGACGTTAATTTGTTGTAAGGCAATTCTTGAATACGCTCGGAAACCGCTAGCCGCATCGGGGATGTTGGTGCCGGCGGCGAGATTAACGACCCGACTTCCGAGACTTTGCAGTAGTTTCTTAAATGGACTGAAGTGGGCAATTTTATTCGTCTGTCTATCGGCCACGACTATCTCAGCTTTACCTTCTAGAATTGGGCGAACTAGTTCGGGGATGCTTGCCTGAGGGTATTGATTATCACCATCAGTATTAACGACAATATCAGCTCCGTTTGCTAAACAATATCTGATTCCATCAGAAAAAGATCGCGCTAAACCACGATTTTGTGAATGAAGGACAAAATCGGTTACTCCATGTTTTTTTGCGACAGCAATTGTCTTGTCGGTTGAGCCATCATCGATAATCAGGATATTAATCGAATCAACACCGTCTATGTGCTTGGGAATCGATTCGAGAACTAGGGGCAAAGTGTCCTCTTCGTTGTAGCACGGTATTTGGATAAATAATTTCATAATTTAAGCCTTCTTCCCACACCTCTGTATTCTAGGCCATTTCGAACAATCATGCTTGAGTCCAATAGATTCATTGCGTCGAAAAGTAGCTTCGCTGTCGTTTGAGAATAATCGATATCTTTGAATTCTGGCCATTCGGTTGCAACAACAATAGCATCAGCGTTTTTAATGGCTAATTGAGCTGAATCCAAAAGTGCTATACCTTCATCAAGGTCTGCCAGTGCTTCATTGTGAGCTTGAGGGTCGTAAGCACTTACTTTTGACCCTGCTTGTTGGAGTAAATTGGCTATCTTAATACCTGGAGATTTTCGAACATCACTAGTACCAGCTTTAAAG
>CAZFKV010000103.1:0-1544 GCA_964519575.1 uncultured Candidatus Saccharibacteria bacterium
AAGGTTGGATAGGTTCATGATTGCAAAAACGAGTATTAGAGCGATTCCCGAAAAGGCCATTATGGAAAGCACGCCAAATATTTTTTGGCTTCGTTTCAGATTCAGCTCTTTAAAGAAAAATATCGCAAACAACTGTAATACGATAAATAACACAACCGCTGCTAGCTGGAGTACCATCATCGTTGTATCTGATGAGCTTGATACAGGTTCTGAGTAGAATTCGCTTCCGTAGGAGGGCTGAATTCGTGCTGCTTCATCTTTGGTTATGCCCAGCGCACTAATTGCTCCTAGATATTTCGAGTCGTTAATATCATTTACTCTTATTAAGTTGTTAGATCTTTGAATTTGAGTTACATACTCGTCATAGCCTGCTTTTGATAAGAGAAATCCAACTGCGCAATAGTTCCCCAGCTCATCTTTAAAAACCGGTGTTCGGGCTTTTTGGTGAGTATTTATTGGGAATTCAAGCCTATTCCAATATTCGTTCAAATTATCAAGTGTATTTACTCTAGTTGCGTACTTATGTTTTGGAATAGACTCTGGTGTGTGATTCCGTAATGAGTTCTCAACCCTTTTAAGGTGTTTCTGAATCCTTAAATCACTTAGAGATTTTGCTAAATCGGACAAGTTCGCTCTATTTAAAGTGACAACAGCTTGCATACATTACCCCTGACTTTCATACGATGGGTATCGTACCATATATAAGCATAATCTTGGTACAGGCTTTGGTCGGATTTTCAAACTTTGCAACTCAGCTAAAGGTCTGTTGTTCCAGTTGAGTCTCTCCTCAGCTTCTCTATAAGGATGACAAATTAACGGTCACCAGGACGCTGGTTCATTATGCCTGCGAGTTCCAGCTTTTGCTCTAATTCAACAAATGGTGAGGGGCCTTTGATTGCTTCATCTGGATTTGAAATTGCACCAACTTTATAAAGGAGCAACACTTCTTCTACGTCACTTGTTGTAGACACTTCTGGTATTTCGCAGGGTTCGCCAATCGAAACTTCAATGTCTTCTAGGGGTAGAGGATGGGCAGTATCATCTCTGCTGTTCAATACAAAATCTCCGCCAAAGCCATAAGAATTACCTGATTTCGTCCTTATGATAGCTCTGTTGCCTGCCCATAGGTCTCGCGCATGTTTTTGCTGACTGCCTGGCCCAAGTACAATAGTGGTGCCTGGAGTTCGATAGCGTAATGCGCTTGTATTGTCATCGTAGAGTACTATCTCAGGTCTATCTGAGGGTTCCTGTTCGTGTATGATGTTTGGAAAATCGTTTGGTGATGACATTTAAGTATTTTTAATTTTATCGAGCTAACTCACATTTTATCACTTAAACGTCAATGGTACACCCGACAGGATTCGAACCTACGACCTTCGGCTCCGCAAGCCGACGCTCTATCCAGCTGAGCTACGGGTGCTCATCCAACAGGGGTAATTCTATCATATAACAGATAGAAAAGCTAGTGCTGTGATCTAGCTGAAAGTCTTGCGGGCTTTTTTGGGCGTCATGCTGGTGCGGAGTAAGTCCTTATCAAACGGTCC